>DAOSWV010000025.1 GCA_035380125.1 Oscillospiraceae bacterium | reverse complement strand
TAGGGCTTTGCCCGTCTATGAAAAACCCCCGGTTTTACCGGGGGATATTTATTTTCTATAAATTACAGATTCTGCATCACATATTCGGCAAATTCCGCACAGGTTGCACCGGTGTCACGGCCTGTGATTTTCAGCTTTTTATCGGTGAACATACAGAAGTCGAGTGCTTTGGAAAGCCGGTCGGATTCCGCCTGATAACCGATGTGTGAAAGCAGCATCACTGTTGCGCGCAGCATGGAGCAGGGGTCGGCATATTGGGCGCGTCCCTCGTCAACCATACGGGGCGCCGAACCGTGGATAGCCTCGAACATGGCGTATTGCTTGCCGATATTGGCGCTGCCCGCAGTACCCACACCGCCTTGGAATTCGGCGGCCTCGTCGGTGATGATATCGCCGTAGAGATTGGGCAGAACAAACACTTGAAAATCGGTGCGGCGTTTTTCATCGACGAGTTTGGCGGTCATGATATCAATGTACCAGTCGGTCACGCGGATATCGGGATATTCCTTGGACATCTCCTGACACAACCGCAGGAACTTGCCGTCGGTGGTCTTAATCACGTTGGCCTTGGTCACAATAGCGACATGGTTCAGGTTGTTGTTTTTGGCATATTCAAACGCAAGGCGTGCGATGCGTTGGGTACCCTGTGTGGTTGTCACGGCAAAATCGACCGCGAGATCGTCGCTGACGTTGACGCCGTTGGAACCGAGCACATATGACCCCTCGGTGTTTTCGCGGAAGAAGGTCCAGTTGATGCCTTTATCAGGTACTTTGACCGGGCGGACATTGGCAAATAAATCGAGCTCTTTGCGCATTGCGACGTTGGCGCTCTCGATATTCGGCCACGGATCGCCGGCTCTGGGGGTTGTGGTCGGACCTTTGAGGATGACATGGCATTTTTTTAATTCGGCCAGCACGTCATCGGGAATGGCTTTATTGACTTTAACGCGGTTTTCGATGGTCAGCCCCTCAATGGTTCTGATTTCAACCTTACCCGCGGCGACAGCCGGCGCCAGAAGCCTGCGAAGGACTCTCTCGGATTCGGCGGAAATGGTCGGGCCGATCCCATCTCCTCCGCAGACTCCGATGATAATCTTATCGAGTTTGGAATAATCGATGAAATCCTGATCAGATTTCATTCGTTCGACTCTTGCAAGCTGCTTTTGGAGCAGTTCTTCAAATTTAGCACAGGCGTCTGTAATAGGCATTTTAAATTTCCTCCGTGTTTTTATCTGGATTTATTTTCTGACGGTGCTTTTTGACTGCAGAAGCAGATAAGTGGTGCCGTCAGCATCGAGCATCTCGTAAAACGTCAGTGTGATCTCGGCGGAGTTGGTCAGATCGGTTGTGACGGTATTCCCGGTGATAGCGGTCTTGATATCGGCAAGAGAGTTGTTATAAGCATCTTCCGTCGTAAAAATATCACGGTAGGCGTTGAAAACAGCGGTATACAGACCGTTTTCATCAACGGAGAGGGACTCGAGCCGATAATAGTGAGAATAACTCGGAAGCACAAAATCCGCATAGAGGATATTGTTTCCGCTGTTATAGATGAAGCCCGAGATATTGCTGGTGTAATTGATCTGAACACCGAGATATTTCTGCAAACTGCTCTGCAGTTCGAGGAAGTCAAACAAATACATTGAAGCGATCGTAGTTTGGGAATGCTGTAAAAATTCCGTAATACCCACTGCATAATTAACCAATTCGTTTGCGTTTAATTGACTAGGGGTTTCGAAATCGGTGAGAGGGAGGGTCTGAGAATAAAAACGCGACAGAATATCGTAATATTTCTCCCGAAGTTCGGTATTAACGGTAAAAACGGAAGCACCTGAAACCGGTGCTGCCTGACTGGATACCGCAGAGGGATCAATGGCGGGTGCGGCGATTTTATCCTCGGATACGGTTGAAGATTCCGATTCTGTG
This sequence comes from Oscillospiraceae bacterium, assembly GCA_035380125.1. Lineage (NCBI taxonomy): Bacteria > Bacillati > Bacillota > Clostridia > Eubacteriales > Oscillospiraceae > Oscillospiraceae bacterium. Next base: position 46,912 of record DAOSWV010000025.1, on the reverse strand, counting down.
CTGACCGCAGAAGAACTTGTCTCGGATGAGGATTGTACAGATGAACTCTCTTCGGAAGACGATGTATCGCAGCCATAAAACACGCTTGTTGTCAAAATCACAACCAACATGGTACAAAATAATTTTTTTAACATGAGATTACCCCCTGACTTTGGATGTGTGATTGAGAAGACCGCCGTCAACAAGCAGTTCAATATCACGTTCGATGAAAGATGGTTTTAATGTGATGCTGGAGTGATTGGTTTCGTTAATCATTGTAATCGGTTTCTTTGCAAGGAGTTCCTTTTTACAGTTCGGCAGAGAAAGAACATCCCCCTGCGTAATCTTGTCATAATCCTCCGGGTCAGCGAATTCCAGGGGTAAAATACCGGAATTGATCAAATTGTCACGGTGCATCCGCGCGAAGCTTTTGGCGATCACGGCCTTGATACCCAGATAGAGCGGAACGAGTGCCGCGTGTTCCCGGGAAGAACCCTGTCCGTAGTTTTGTCCGCCGATAATGATGCTTGTACCGAGTTCTTTGGCGCGTTTCGGGAACTCGGGATCAACCTGAGAAAAACAAAATTCCGACATCTTCGGGATGTTGGAGCGGAACGGCAGGATTTTTGCACCGGCAGGCATAATATGGTCGGTTGTGATGTTGTCGCCGACTTTAAGCGCAACGGTTGCCCGCAGGGATTCCGAGACCGAAACGGCTTTCGGCAGTGCTTTGATATTGGGACCTTTGACAGTCGAAAGAAGTGCCGCGTCTTTTTCGCTTTCGGGTTTTTCAATCATATTGTCATCGATCAGAAAATGCTTCGGCATCTCAACGGTAGGGTTGAAGTCCAGTTCGGTCGGATCGGAAAGCACGCCTTTAATTGCTGAATAAGCCGCTGTCTCCGGGCTGACCAGATAGACCTGTGCGTCTTTGGTACCGCTGCGTCCTTCAAAATTCCGATTGAATGTACGTAGCGAAATACCGCCGGAATTCGGCGATTGGCCCATACCGATGCAGGGTCCGCAGGCGGATTCAAGGATGCGCGCACCGGAGGCGATGATATCAGCGAGCGCACCGTTTTGTGCCAGCATCGTCAGAACTTGCTTGGAACCGGGGGCGATTCCGAGCGAGACCGTCGGGCTGACGGTCTTGCCTTTCAAAATCTTCGCCACCGTCATCAGATCGGTATAGGAGGAGTTGGTGCAGGAGCCGATTAGAACCTGATCGATTTTGATTTTGCCGATCTTTTCAACAGTTTCGACATTATCGGGGCTGTGCGGTTTTGCGGCAGACGGTTTGATTTTAGAGAGGTCAAGTTCAATGGTCTCATCATAAGCTGCGTCTTGGTCGGCGGAGAGTTCCGTCCAATCCTGTTCGCGATTCTGTGCTTTTAAAAATTCTAGGGTAATCTCGTCGGAGGGGAAGATAGAAGTGGTAGCTCCGAGTTCCGCACCCATATTGGTGATTGTGGCACGCTGCGGAACCGAGAGGGTTTTGACGCCTTCGCCGCTGTATTCGATAATTTTTCCCACGCCGCCTTTGACGGTTAAGATCCGTAAAATCTCAAGAATGACGTCCTTTGCGCTGACAAAGGGGCGCAGTTTTCCATTCAAAACGATGTTAACGAATTTAGGCACAACGATGGTGTATGCGCCGCCGCCCATGGCGACTGCGACATCCATACCGCCTGCACCGATGGCCAACATTCCGAGACCGCCGCCGGTGGGCGTATGGCTGTCGGAACCCAGAAGAGTTTTTCCGGGGACGCCGAATCGCTCCAGATGCACCTGATGACAGATGCCATTTCCGGGGCGGGAATAGAGCAGACCGAATTTTTTAGCTGCGCTGCGGATAAATGCATGGTCATCCGCGTTTTCAAATCCGGTTTGAAGGGTGTTATGGTCGATATAGGCGACCGAGAGTTCGGTTTTTATGCGATTTACGCCCATAGCTTCAAACTCAAGGTAGGCCATTGTACCGGTTGCATCCTGCGTCAGCGTCTGATCAATATGAATTCCAACGCGGTTTCCCGGTTTCATTTCACCATTGACAAGATGGCTCGATATGATTTTCTGTGCAACGGTATAACCCAAATAAAACACACTCCAAACGTGATAAAATACTTCAAAATTATAACTGCGGTCCGTCGTTTTGTCAATACGCCGGAAATGTGATTTCAGTATAAAAGCTGCATGTGACAAAATCTTGATAAAATGATGAAAGAACCGAGACCGGCTAAAATAATAAAAAAAGACCAAACCCATAAAATAAAAATAATACCTTCACAAAATCTTCGCAAAGTGTTATTATTATGTATACAATATGACCGGAGGAGGATTTGTCATGAGCAATATTAATATTTTAATCGCAGACGATGAGGTGCGCATCCGCAAACTGCTTGCGGATTTTCTGCGCAAAGACGGATATATGGTGGTTGAGGCAAACGACGGGGAAGAGGCGCTTGAGAAGTTTTCTTCGAATAAAATCCATTTAATCATTCTCGACGTTATGATGCCCAAAATGGACGGTTGGGAGGCGCTGACCCAAATTCGGAAAATCTCCAGCGTCCCGGTCATCATGCTCACAGCCAAAACGGAGGAGTATTATCAGCTCAATAGCTTTCGTCTGGGCGTCGACGACTATGTCCCGAAACCCTTTTCACCGGGCGTCTTAATGGCAAGGGTAACAGCTTTACTCCGCCGCAGCGGTGCCATTAACAATTCCAAAAAAGTCTTCGGCTTATTGGTCATTGATGACGCCGCCAGAAAGGTCACTTTAGAAGGCGAAGCAATTGATTTGACGCCGAAAGAATACGATATGTTGAATTTCCTGGCTTCCAATTCGGGGATTGCACTTTCCAGAGAACAAATTCTCAATTCGGTGTGGAGCTTTGACTATTTCGGCGATCTGCGCACCGTGGACACTCATATCAAGCAACTGCGTTCCAAACTCGGCTCCTATGCCGATAAAATTTGCACCGTAAGAGGAATCGGATACCGATTCGAAGTCGAAAAAGATGCTTAAAAGAAGAGGTCAATAAGGATGCTTAAAAGCATACGCGCAAAACTCTATATTCTGTTTATATCCATAGTGTCGCTGCTTGTCCTATTGACGCTTTTACTCAACACTATTCTTTTACCCAAATACTATCAGTACCAGCGTGAAAGTGTTTTGCGCGAATGTTATGTTGATATTGCCAACGCCATATATGATCGATCAACAGACATGAAATTAAAACTTGGCGCTATTGAAAGCAAAAGTGGTGTTCGAATCTTTATCTCTGACAAATATTACAGAATTATATATGGCAATGACAACACCTATATGTTTCAATCGGCAAGCGAAGTTATATCCAGAAAAGAAGCTTTTTCTGAAGATACAACATCTGACGGCATTGATACCCAATACACGATAATCGAAATGCGATATGATAATAACACCGATTTGAAATATCTGACTTTGTCGGGATTTTTGGAATATCAGGATGATTATTATTGTATTTGGATTGACACAACCGTTGAAGCGATCAATGACAGCGTCCGGATTTCCAATACGTTTTTGATCTATAGTACGTTATTTACCATGGTTATGGCCGGTGTGGCATTTTATTTCCTTTCCACCAGATTTGTTAAACCGATCCAAGAGATTAATACCGTTGCCAAAAAGATCACAGTGCTTGATTTTTCCGATAAACTCGATGTCGGTTCAAAGGATGAGGTCGGGCAATTGGCTGACAGCGTCAACCATCTGTCGTCCCAACTCGAAGCGACGATTACGGATTTACAAAGAGCCAATATGCAGCTGAAACTCGATCTGTTAAATCGCGACAAAACCGATAAAATGCGAAAAGAGTTTATCTCCAACGTCTCGCATGAGCTGAAAACGCCGCTGGCGCTGATTTTAGGTTATTCCGAGGGATTGAAAGTAGGCATCAACGAGGATGACCGGGATTTCTATTGCGATGTCATTCAAGACGAAGCTAACAATATGAGCAAATTGGTTTCACGGCTGCTGTATGTGTCGCAGTTGGAATCCGAGGCCATGAAACCGGATATGTCCCGCTTTGAAATTAACGCATTGATTAATACCGTTCTTGAAACATTAAAAATACAGTTTGATGAAAAGCATATTAAACCGGTTTCGAATTACGAATTCGAAGGGGAAATTTACGCTGATATCGATCAGATTCGTCAGGTCGTAACAAATTATCTGACCAATGCCATCCACCACTGCGGGGGTGAGATGAAAGTGACGATCAAAACCGAACGTACCGATGCCGGCAGGTTGAAAGTGACTGTTTTCAACACGGGAGAACATATTCCCGAGGAATCGCTGCCCCATGTCTGGGAGAGTTTTTATAAAGTGGACAAAGCCAGAACGCGGGAATACGGCGGAACCGGTTTGGGTCTTTATATCGTCAGCCAGATTATCTCTAACCACAACGGCACCTACGGTGTTGAAAACGTCGAAAACGGCGTACAGTTTTGGTTTGAACTTGAAGTTTAAAGAAATAAAAAGTGACCAAGGAATCCCGGTCACTTCGAATTATACCTCCGGTTATGCCGGGAGTTATTTATTTCCAAAGAATCGGCTGAATTTGTTTTCCTTCGAGCGAGGATTCCAACGCCGGAATCATCATAGAGAAAATTGCTACAACGGAACGCGGCTTTTTTTCCGGATTATCCTGTGCCATCGGGATAAAATAGATGTTTTTTGCGTTCAGCAGCAGGCCGATGTTTTTAGCGCTCCCGGAAAGCGCGTCGTTGGTCGAAACCCCGATCAGCAGCGGTCTTTCGTTTCGAAGATGTGCTTTGGCAGCCAGTGTGACCGGTGTATCGGTAATACCGAGAGAAATTTTCGTCAAGGTATTACCGGTACAGGGCAGGATCAACAGGATATCCAGCAGCTTTTTCGGACCGATAGGTTCAGCTTCACCGATGCTGTTGATAATGGTTCTGCCGCAGATCTCTTCGATTTGTTTTCTAAAATCCTCCGCCTTTCCGAATCGCGTGTCAATGGAAGCGGCGTTGAACGACATGATCGGGATAATCTCACGACATTTTTCGCGTAGTGCGACCAGACATTCCAGCGATTGGGCGAAGGTGCAAAACGAGCCTGTCATCGCAAAGCCGACGACGGCGTCCGAAAGTTTCATTTTCTCACCTCACAGGTGTTTTCAAGAAATTTCAATATGGTTTGATACAAATACCCGGCCGCCGAAATCGGCGCAGTTTTGCCGGGCAAGGAGAGCGCCCAAATCGTCTTTCGCCCGAGCTGTACGGCTGCTGTAAAATCAATGCCGCCCGGCTTTGATGCCAGATCGACAAACAGGCAGTCGGATTTCGAAGCGGCGAGGATCTCTTTTGTGAGGATGACAGCCGGAACAGTGTTGACAACTGCGTTCATACTTTTGATCGCAAGCGGCAAGTCATCATACTTTACAGGGTGAATCCCGTGGACTTCCATCCAGGCCAAATCCGAATCCTTACGTGCGGCGGCACTGACCGTTGCACCGAAGAATTTTAAATACTCCGCCAGCGTTTTACCAATTTTACCATATCCGGTTATCAGGATATTACAGCCGCTGATCGTCTTTTTTAATTCGGAAATCAATATGCCGATACAGCCTTCAACGGTCGGCAGCACAGTGAGAATTTCAAGACGTTCGGAGGTATAGTAATCAATGGCCTTCAGCCCGGCGCTTTGGCATTTATCCAAAAACCACTGCGGCAGCAAGCCGCCCAAAATCAATTGATTTTTATGTAGCTTGAGCAGCAGTTCATACAAGGTCGGTATCTGTGAAATATCCGCTCCGGTACGTTTGAGATAGGGTTCCGACACATTGATGTGAGAGCCGTTGCTGACTGCGGGCAGGGGTAAAATCAACACATCGCAGTCGGTGACCGTATTAAAGAAGTCGGCGTCGGCGTTCTCGTGAAAAACGCCCGTCACATCGTATCCGTCTGTTTTGAATTTATCGGTCAGCAGTTCAAATCTTTTATCGCCCCCGATGACGGCGATTTTCGTTTTCATGTTCATCGCATCTTCCTCCCGGATTGATACCACATATTATGACCCGGCCAAAGATCGTGTGATTGAAATCTGCTGTAGGGCGGTGTATAATTTTATGGGGGTGAGATCATGACCGAACTCGGAAAACCGGTGCTGACGGCATTGATGCTGTTGGAGCAGGCGGGTTATCCGTCCTATGTGGTGGGGGGATGTCTCCGTGATCTGTTGTTGGGAAAATCTGCGCAGGATTATGACCTTGCCACCCCGGCTGCACCGTGGCAAACACTTTCTGTTTTCCATGGTTATACCTGTTTTCGACAGGGTGAGAAGTTCGGCACCGTCGGCGTTTTAATCGACGGAGAAAAACTTGAAATCACAACTTTCCGAAGCGACATCGGGTATGCCGACAATCGCCATCCCGATCAGGTCGTTTTTTCGGACAGTATTTATGAGGATTTGTCCCGGCGGGATTTTACGGTCAACAGCATCGCCTGCGGGCTCGACGGTCAAATGATTGATCCGTTCGGCGGCGAAATAGATTTAAAAGACAAATTGCTGCGGGCCACCGGTGATCCCGCAATCCGGTTTAACGAAGACGCACTGCGTATTCTGCGGCTGTTCCGGTTTGCGGCACAGCTTGGGTTCAATATCGAACAATACACGTTCGAGTCTGCCGTTCATTACCGAAAAAAACTTACGGCGATTCCGAAAGAGCGGATTACCGCCGAATTTCTGCGGCTGCTTTCTTATGACTGTGAAAAAACGTTACAGCTGATGTCCGACAGAGGTGTTCTTGAGGTGATTGGCATCGGTAAAATTGAAAACGCAACGCCGATACAGACCGCCCCGAATGACCCGATACTTCGGCTTGCGGAGCTGATTTATCTTTCCGAATCCGACTCTAAAATTGTTTGTTCCGCTTTTAAACTCTCTAACATTCAAAAACAGCTTTTAAACACGTTCTTGTCTGAGTTTTCAAGTGCTCCGTATCAAAGTAAATCGGCGTTTAAGCAAAGATATGGGGCGCTTTTACCCGAGCAGTGGAAAAAACTGATACAGGCGAAGATGATACTGGGACAAGACGTTGGGGATATTTCAGCTTATATCGACCAAATCGAACAAAATAACGAGCCGTATCTATTATCTCAATTAGCGCTGAACGGGGACGATTTGAGTCAAATGGGATATGAGGGCAGGGAAATCGGGAAAGCATTAAAAAAATGCCTTGCGTATGTTTTGGAACATCCTGAGAGCAATACAAAAAGCAAATTGACGGAATTTATAAAATGAAAGAAAGAGATTTGTCATCCCGAGTGAAGCATTGTTCGTGAAGCAAAGAAGAATCTCTGCCTGATAAAAGTTAAGGCGCTGACTAAAAAGTCAGCGCCTGCATCTGTCATCCTGAGCAAAGCGTCGTAAGACGCGCAGTCGAAGGATCTCAGATTTATCAAGTTTTAAACGTTGAATTAAAATAATTTATTTTGTTCCGAAAATCCGGTCGCCGGCGTCGCCGAGTCCGGGTACGATATAGCCGATGTCATTGAGCTTTTCGTCTACACAACCGCAGTAAATCTGTACGTCGGGATGCGCGGTTGCAAGGCGCTTGATGCCTTCGGGTGCGGCGATGATCGACATAAACTTGATCTGGCTGCAGCCGCGCTGTTTGATAAATCCGATCGCGGCTTCTGCGGAACCGCCGGTCGCGAGCATCGGGTCGAGAACGATGACGATGCGGTTTTGGATATCGTCGGGAAGTTTACAATAATATTCATGCGGTTCGAGGGTTTCGTGGTCGCGGTAAAGGCCGATGTGGCCGATCTTGGCTGACGGAACCAACGCCAAAACACCGTCCACCATGCCGAGACCTGCCCGCAAAATCGGGACAAACGCCAGTTTTTTGCCGGAGAGCGCTTTCGCCTTGGTCTCTGCCATCGGAGTTTTAATCGAGATTTCTTTCAACGGGAGGTCGCGCAGCGCCTCATATCCCATCAGCATTGCGATCTCGCTGATCAATTCGCGAAACTCCTTCGAGCCGGTGTTCACCGAACGCAGAATCCCGAGTTTATGGTGAATCAAAGGATGATCCAATACCGTCACATTATTAAACATAGCTACACGCCTCCTATCAAATTGTCGAAATTATAACAAAAAAGCACCATTCTGTCAATGTAAAATGCGTATATCGCCAAAATAAGTCAGATGCGTGTATCGAGCTTTTCCGCAAGGGCAGGGTAGAGATCAAAAAATGTCCCGTCGTCGAGCATCTTGCGGATATCGGTGAGCAAGCGGTTATAAAAATTCAGATTATGAATCACCGCAAGCCGCATCGCCAGCATCTCCTGCGCTTTGAACAGATGGCGCAGATAGGCACGCGAGAAATTTCGGCAGGTATGGCAATCGCAATGGGCATCGACGGGCGAATCGTCATTCTCATATTTGGCGTTGAACATGTTGATAATGCCTTCCGAGGTGAACAGATGTCCGTGCCTTGCGTTGCGCGACGGAAGCACGCAGTCGAACATGTCGATTCCGCGTGCGACGGCATTCAGAATATTGCCCGGTGTGCCGACGCCCATCAGATAGCGCGGTTTTTCGACCGGCATATGCGGCGTGACCGTCTCGATGATGTCATACATCACTTCCGCGGGTTCGCCGACCGCAAGTCCGCCGATGGCAAGCCCGTCCGGATTAATATCGGCAGTTGATTTCATGTTTTCAATGCGCAGGTCTTTGAAAGTCGCACCCTGATTGATTCCAAACAGCATCTGGTTTTTATTGACTGTATCGGGCAGTTCGTTCAGGCGTGTGAGTTCGATTTTACAGCGTTCTAGCCAGCGTACGGTACGCTCGCTCGAGGCCTTGGCATAGTCATACTGCGCGGGGTTTGCAACGCATTCGTCGAACGCCATGGCGATGGTCGAACCGAGATTGGATTGAATTTGCATACTCTCTTCAGGTCCGATGAAGATTTTTCGCCCATCGATATGGGAGGCGAAATATGCCCCTTCTTCTTTGATTTTACGCAGTTTTGCCAGTGAAAACACCTGAAAACCGCCGCTGTCGGTCAGAATCGGATGCTGCCAGCGAGTGAATTCTCGAAGGCCGCCCGCATTTTTAACGATTTCGTCTCCGGGACGCAGATGCAAATGATAGGTATTGCACAGCATCACCTGACAGCCGATCTGTTCAAGGTCAAATGCATCCAACCCACCTTTGATCGCCGCCGCGGTGGCCACGTTCATAAAGCAGGGCGTCTCAAAGCTACCGTGCACGGTCTCAAAATGGCCTCTGCGCGCACTTTCTACAGTTTTATTGACCTTAAACTCGTTTTTCATTCTTGTGATTCCTCTCGGATTATATAAATAAGCAGGCGTCGCCGAACGAATAAAAGCGGTATTCTTGCTCAATGGCATGCTGATAGGCCTTTAAAGTGTTTTCTCTGCCCGCGAATGCCGATACCAGCATAATCAAGGTGCTTTCGGGGAGATGAAAATTGGTGATCAGTCCGTCAATGACGTCAAATTGATAGGGCGGGTAGATAAAAATATCTGTAAAGTCGATATCATTTACAATCATGCCGTGCTTTTTATAAACCGATTCCAGCGTTCTGCAGCTCGTTGTTCCGACCGAAATCACACGTCCACCGGCCTGTTTTGTGCGGTTTATCGTATCTGCGGCTTGTCTGGGCAATACATAATACTCCGTATGCATCAAATGCTTTGTAATGTCATCTTCCTTTACGGGTCGGAATGTGCCGACGCCGACGTGAAGGGTGAGATAAGCAATTGAAACGCCGCTTTCTTCAAGCGTTTTCAACAATTCCGGGGTAAAATGAAGTCCCGCAGTGGGTGCGGCGACCGAACCGAGTTCGCGGCTGTAAACGGTTTGATAACGATCGGGATTATTCAGATGTTCGTGAATATAATGAGGCAGGGGCATTTCGCCGATTTTTGCGAGCAATTCCATAAAATTGCCTTCGTACGAAAACTCGACCAGACGATTTCCGTTTTCGAGCACTTCCAAAACAGTTGCGCGCAGTTCGCCGTCTCCGAAAATAAACTCCGCGCTGGGAATTGCCTTTTTACCGGGTTTGGTCAGCACTTCCCAGATGTCATTACCTCTGTCACGAAGCAATAAAAACTCGATTTTCCCGCCGCCCGTGGCTGTTTTTCCGTAAATTCTCGCGGGTAAAACTTTGGTGTCGTTCAGAACCAGACAGTCACCTTTATTCAAAAAATCACCGATTTCATAGAAGCGGCGATCTTGATAATTCCCCGAATTTTTATTGACAACCAGCAATCGGGAAGCTGATCGGTCGGCAATGGGTGTCTGTGCAATTCGTTCAGGCGGAAGGTCATACCAGAAGTCATGTTTGTGCATTTTAAGCCCCGTTTTCCGTTTGACATTGATGCGTATAGATGTTAAAATACTGTCAATCAAAATATTGGCCGCATATACTGTTTTTGCGGCGCGCTTTGATTATACAACACCCTATCAAAAAATACAACCAGCAGCGGAATTTGGAGGAAACACATGAAAACCTATCGAGTGGGCATTTTGGGATGCACCGGCATGGTCGGACAGCGGTTTTGCTGTCTGCTGGCCAAACATCCATATTTTAAAATAGCGGCTCTGGCCGCCAGCCCCCGTTCCGCCGGCAAGAAATATACGGATGCGGTTGCGGGCCGCTGGGCAATGACCGGTGAAATCCCCGCCGAAGTCGCGGATATGACTGTGTTCGACGCATCCGATATCAAGACCGTCACCTCGATGGTCGATTTCGTGTTCTGCGCGGTCGATATGAAAAAAGACGAGATCAAAGCGCTTGAGGAGGCCTATGCCAAGGCCGAGTGCCCTGTGATTTCAAACAACTCGATCAACCGTATGGTTGACGATGTGCCGATGATCATTCCGGAATTAAACCCTTACCATGCCGATATCATTCCGTTCCAGCGAAAACGGCTCGGAACGAAACGCGGTTTTATCGCAGTTAAATCCAATTGTTCCATCCAGAGCTATATCCCTGCTTTGATGCCGCTTGACCCTGTTTACGGATTGAAAGATGTCTTGGTCTGCACCTACCAGGCTATTTCCGGTGCGGGCAAGACCTTTGAAACCCTCCCGGAGATGGTCGATAACGTGATCCCGTATATCGGCGGCGGCGAAGAAGAAAAGAGCGAGGTGGAACCGCTCAAAGTCATGGGTTCGATTATCGACGGTAAGATCGTTCCGGCTGCGAACATCAATATTACCGCGCAGTGTATTCGCGTACCGGTCACCGACGGCCATCTTGCGGCGGTATATGCGCGTTTTGAAAAGAAGCCGAATATCGAAGAAATCAAAAAGATTTGGCATGAATTTACCGCAGAACCGCAAAAGTTGAATCTGCCGTCTGCGCCGAAACAATTTTTGCACTATTTCGAAGAGCAGGATTATCCGCAGACAAAACTGCACCGCGACCTCGAAAACGGCATGGCGGTCTCAATCGGCCGTCTGCGTGAGGATTCGCAGTATGATATCAAATTTGTCGGACTTTCCCATAACACCCTCAGAGGAGCGGCGGGCGGCGGCGTACTGTGCGCCGAACTGCTCTGCGAAAAAGGGTATATCTAGACCGTAGGGAGCGACGCCCTCGTCGCTCCGTTCCGAAAATCTACATAGGAGTGATATACTTGAAGAAGCTTATATTTAAAGGCTCCGGCGTCGCGATCGTTACGCCGTTCAATGCGGACGGCAGCATCAATTTCGATGTCTTTGCCCAATTAATCGAATTCCAAATTGCCAACGGCACCGATGCGATCATTGTCTGCGGTACAACAGGCGAATCTGCAACGCTCTCCAACACGGAACAGGCACAGTGCATTGAATTCGCCGTAAAGCAGATAAACGGACGGGTACCGGTGATTGGCGGCGCAGGCACCAACTGTACTTCGCATGCGGTGGAACTTGTCAAAACAGCTGCTGCTTTAGGTGTCGACGGCCTTTTAAGCGTGACTCCTTATTATAATAAGACCACGCAGGAGGGACTTTACCGCCATTTCACAACGATCGCAGACGCTGCCGGCAACGTTCCCGTGATCGTCTATAACGTCCCGTCCAGAACGGGATTAAATATCCTTCCCGAGACCTATGCACGGCTGGCCAAACATCCGAATATCAATTCCATCAAAGAGGCAAACGGAAATCTGCCCGCCGTCATCAAAACCCTCGATCTGTGCGGTGATGACATCAATATCTACAGCGGCGAAGATCCGGTTATTGTTCCGATGCTCTCTGTTGGCAGCGTGGGCGTGATCTCGGTGCTGTCGAATATCTGCCCCAAAGAGACGCACGATATGTGCGCACTCTGGTTTGAGGGAAAAACCAAAGAATCCGCAAAACTCCAGATCAAATACAGCGAACTGATTGCGGCGTTGTTCTGCGAAGTCAATCCGATTCCGGTGAAGGCGGCGCTGAAACTTATGGGTTACGACGTCGGAGGCTGCCGTCTGCCGCTGTGCGACATCGGCGATACAGGTAAAAAGCAGTTGGTATCGGCCATGCAAAAGGTCGGCCTGATCGGTTAAAAGACTGAAAGGACGTTTAAACTAAATGACGGGAATATTGATCAGCGGTGCAAACGGCAGAATGGGCTCAATGCTTGCCGAGGTCATCTCTTTGCGCAAGGATTGTTTTGTCTGCGCCGGAATGGATGCCAACACCACAAAACGGCACGAATTCATGGTGTTTGCACCCGAGCAGTACGAAGGCGATGCCGATGTGATTATCGACGCCTCAAGGTGCGAGGGCACTTCGGCGCTGCTTGAATATGCTATTCGCCGCAATTTACCGCTGGTGATTATGACGACCGGTCATGATGATGAGCAGCTTGCGCAGATCAAAACCGCTTCGGAAAAGATTCCGATTTTCAAAAGTGGCAATATGTCTGTCGGAATCAACATCATGTCGGCATTGATTAAAAAAGCCGCCGAAATTTTAGGTGAAAATTTTGATATTGAGATCGTTGAAGCGCATCATAATAAAAAGGTGGACGCGCCCAGCGGTACTGCGCTGATGCTGGCCAAATCCGTGAGTGAGGGATTGAAGGAAACGCCCGTCTATACTTATGATCGGCATTTACAGCGAAAGCCCCGAGACCATGAGGAGATTGGCATCCACAGCATTCGCGGCGGCACAATCATCGGCGAGCACTCGGTCATTTTTGCCGGAGAGGATGAGGTTCTCACTTTTTCTCACAGTGCCGGCAGCCGTAAGATGTTCGCGGCCGGCGCAGTCAATGCCGCTTTGTTTTTGATACACAAAAAGCCTGGAATGTATGATATGAACGATTTAATCGGAGGGAAGATTTAATATGAAAAAATTCATTATGACCACATTAACGATGCTCTTGATTGCTTGCTTTGGATGCTCCTATGTTTCCACCCCTGTGATTTCAGAGGAATCTCAACCGAATTCATCCGTTGCCTCTGAAGTGTCCGATGAGACGTCTTCGGTGGGTTCGGATCTCAATTTACCGTCCTGTGAGTTTTGTTTAACCACGGAGTATACATTTGAAGTCAATGTGATGACAACTTCCGACTGGCAGTCCTATGAGGATTCCGCTGGTTCCGAGACAAAGACCTTTGCATTGACCTTTCCGGAAAACTGGATTCGTGATGCAACTGATGCGCCCACATTCCATGATCAATATACCGACATTAAGATATTCGAATCCATCGCCGCTGTAAAACTCCCCGCCGGATTTGATTTTGCCGGCAGTTTTATCAAAGAAAATTTTGAAGATTCCATGTCCGACACCACGGTTATCGGCGATGTGACAATCGGAACATTGGCGCTTTCAAACGGTGAAAGGACTTATGCACAAGTTGTTCAAAGCGTCGTTCCCGAAGGCGGGGGAGAGATTCAAATCGATCGTTGGTATCCGTATTTTTGTGTGATTGTAGACGGCGATTATGCCTATTGCGTGCAGTTTTACAGCTTGGATGATCCCACATCGGATGATATGAATGCCGGATTATTCAAAGAAATCATGAATACTTTCAGACCAATTTCTTGAAAAAGTTGCACGAATATTTTTTGACAATTTATGCACAATTCATAAAAACTGCCACATTTTTCAATAAAAATGTGCGTTTTTAACAACGGAAAACAGGTTAACTTCACTCGGTTGTTGACAAGGTGAGAGTTTTGTGATACTATGTTTTTATGCCACTGATCGAATGCGAATGTGTTCCCTTGGTGTGTTTCACACGGGTGTCAATGCTGTTGTATCCGCAGGGCAAATTATTTAAAGCGAGGAAAATCCATGTACGAAGACAAAACCCTTATTTGCAAAGATTGTGGCGCTGAGTTCGTGTTCACAGCTGGTGAGCAGGAATTTTATGCAACCAAAGGCTTTGTAAACGAACCGCAGAGATGCAAGTCCTGCCGTGACAACCGCAAGAATGCCGCCAGAGGTGAGCGCGAGATGTATGATTGCGTCTGCGCAGAGTGTGGCGCTCCGTGCAAAGTCCCCTTCAAGCCGCGTGACGATCGTCCCGTGTATTGCAGTGATTGCTTTGCCGCGAGAAAAGGTAACTAATCTAATTACCTGAATCAGCATTCAAGGCTCCGCTATAAGCGGGGCCTTTTGCATTGTACAAAATTTATGATTCGTTTAAAAATGAATAAGCGACACTTTAAATAAGTTAAGCAGAAGGGCATGGATAATTGCGAAAGGAAAGAATAAAAAACCGAAAAAGATCATGCTTATTTCATAGAGAAATCCGCTTCTCGGATCGGGCTTTCCTCTCAGACGGTTGAAAAAGGAACTCCAGGCGATTCCGTATGCATTTCCCATCATAATGGCTCGTGTTGCGCCCAATATTCCTTTTGCGGCAGAAAGGCCGTAAATCTCAACAATTCTCTGCCAGGTATCTTTTGAGGGATATCCTCTTGTATCGGCATAATGCTGTGAAAACAGAACTGCCGGAATTTCATTTTCCGGGACGTCAGCGCTGAGGCCCGAAAGCATGTTTTTAATTTCAACATCGGTCAAACCGGCTTCCAGCGCAATTTTTGTATGCGCATAGGAACAAATGGCGCAGCCGTTCACCTCAGTCACTGCAAGCATGATGCGTTCGATGAATGAATCGTCTAAATCACCCTTCTTTTTGGCGCGTTGCAGTTGCGGCATTGTGCGCAATGCCTGAATCGTAATCAGATATGTTTCAAAAACTGAGTATAATTTTTTGTTTTTATTGATCTTCATTTGACGCTCCCGATAAAAAGATAAGGAAACTATAAATCTATTATAATTCATAAAATGCATTATTTTTGTGACTCTGTTACATTAAAAACAAGGAAAAAGTGTTAAAAAAACTCTAAAAGAGGAGATTTGAATTTTATATAGAAAGACGAAATTAATACAACAAAAAACAGTAAAAATATAAGATTTCAATTGACATTTGTTAAAATTTTATGTATAATTCCCTGAGAAATGGGGAAGCCGCTGCACCCTTTCAAATCACATCTGCAGCGGCATAAAAATTTTAGGAGGAAAAAACAAACATGAGATCAACCCTCAAGAAGATGTCTGCAATGATGCTCGCATTTCTGATGGTCGTGACAATGGCTTCCGTGCTTGCAGTCTCCGCCGAACTTAAAACCGGCGCGAGAACACTCGGTTTACAGGAAGGCACGACTCTTGGTACATCCGCGAACTATGCAACATTGGGGACATCAATGGACGGCGCATTCTTTGCGGATGCAATTGCGGTGTGGGGCTGGAACGGCATCACATCTTATGCGCCTCTGAGCAACCAGAACGGTATTGATATTTTTGTCGGAGAAGGGAATTTTTTTGATAATTCTCTCGATGGCGGCTTTAGCCTCGATTCAATTAAAAATATCTATATTGATCTGAATGCATGGTCCAATCCCACAGATTCATCCAAATGGGCCAAATACGGTACAAAGACCATCACCATCGGCTTCAATGCATGGACTGACGATGACGGTAATCTGGTTTGGGCCAAGGTTCCGGCTTCGGGAGCTGACGGAAGCAAAATGCTTCAGTTCTTCACCTTCCAGGTGGATGCCGGCGTTGCTCAGATTCAATTGTTTGATACCGATACAATCGAGAACATTGAAAACGGCGGCGATAACGGTATCTGGAATGTGTATTTCCAGGAGTGCACCAAGACCTACACAGAAACAAACGGCACAGCCACGACAGCTGACGATTTCGTGATCAGAGGTCAGGTTCTGATCGGACGCGGTTATGTTCGCAATTTCGATGCAGAGACAGCACTTTGGCTTGACTTATTCCATGGCACACATGAATATACAAAACTGTTCGGATATGATTTTAGTCTTGAGGGACAAAAGAGCTATAATACCAGCGGCACCAATGCCTCTGTTGATTTTTGTTTGACAGCCGGCAGCGTTGATGTTACTCAGTGGGATGTTGTTTCATCTCAATATGTAACAACCACAAAGAGCTTGGCAGGCACCTCTTTTGATATCAATTTATTAAAAGAATTACTGACAACGGTTTCAAGTCCAATGTTGACAGATTCAATTGCTGCTGAGTCAAAGGGGTTCTTCTGGGGAACAGATACAAGTATATACAACGCATTTGCGTATATGTTCTTCCTTAATATGAGATACAACTCGCTGGGTTTCAATGCAAATACCGCTGATCCGAGAATCGGTACTTCAACATTGGTTCCGTCCGATGCTAAAGTTTATTATGAGTTTGGGAATCTTCAGGGATATCTGCGTTTGACCTGGACAACTTCCAATGCGGTTTCCGGTCTTCAGACCACCACTGCCTCCGGCGGTGAACTTGGCGGTCAGGTTGAAACGATGTGGCCGGTATCGGATTATCTCGACGGACGCTTGGTTGCCAACCAAACCCAAACTTTGACCGCATCAGAGCTTGAAGCCGGTAAGGTTCTGCTCTGGGAGTATATGACATATACATCCAACTACCAGCCCTTCGGAGATTCTTTCTCTTATCCCGACAACCAGAATGACTATGCTGCCTTTATCTACGAGACCAGCCGTGGCACACAGTCCGACTGGAACTTCGACACCAAGATCGTTGCTCTGGCAGCAGACATGAACTTGGTTGACGCAGGCGGTAAAGTTGACCTCCAGCTGGTTCCGACCATCGGCGGCGCCGATCTGGTTGCGGGCCTGAGCGAAACCGATAAAGCGGGCAAATCGCTGCGCGATTACGGTTACACGCTGAACTACTATGTCGATTACACCACAGACTTCATGACCCAGATGACAATCGACATCCATGACAAGACCCTGAATGACATCACCACCGCTTACGGCACAGCGAATTTCGTCGTCAGCATCGCAAAGGGCGCCATTGTCAGCGCATACAGCTGCACCATCACCCAGTATGACGAGACCTTCGTGATCCCGCTGCAGGATGGCACATTCACACTGATGCGCATCAAGGTCAAGACAAACTATGACGACGCAGTCAGCCCGTTGGCCGACAGCGACATCACCGATTTCAACTACAGCCGTCTGACATTTGTTGAGCAGATCAAGCTGTACAACGACCGTCTGGTCGACGCGAACGGCACAAGAGTGTACAACAGCAACGCGAACAAGGTTATCTACGTTGACTTGATCAACGCGATCCCGGGTTCCGGTGATGCGTACTTCTTCAGCAGCGGCGCGTTCAAAGCTGACGGTTACAACGGCATCAAGTATTACACCAAGTTGACAGCGCTGCTGTCCTATGTCGGATTCAACAAGGACGGCTCCAAGCCGGTCCGTAACCCGGTCGGATATTCCAAGTTCTACAACACGATCGACGAATCCGTCTCGCTGACAGCGAAACAGCTGTGGGATACCTCGTTCCGTCTGGTCTATGTCAAGGGCACAGGCGATGCGGTCGAGACCATCACAGAAGTTTACTATCCGCTGACCCCGGCACAGACCTTGAATTACGAAGCAGCAGACGGCAACACCTATGTATACTCCGTGTTCTTCCACACGCAGTATGGTGATATGCCTGTTGCGGCGGCATCCTTGGGCGTTGCACAGAAGTCCGATGCTAAGATCACCTCGATGGGTCAATATTCTTACGCAATCGGCACAACCGGCAGCGATACCGGCGACGGTTATTCGGTTGGCACAGTGACCAAGACCGAGACCAAGGGCACCATCACAATCACCAACTACTGGGATAACACCCGCGGCATGAACAATGCGGCATCGGGTCTGTCGAACTACAACAAGGCGATCACCGTTCTTGCAGTTCGTATCCCGGCAGGCGCGACCCTGTCCGTGAGCGGCACAGGCACAGGCGTCAAGGCGAGCGTTGTCGGTTTGGAATACGGCACATTGGGCCTGAACTCCACCGACGGTTTGGTCGACGCGTATGTCACGATCGAATACTCGACCGTGAGCAGCACAAGCTTCACCCTGACAGTCAACTATGACGATGGTCCGAACGACGGTGTCAAGGGCGTCAGCGCATTCAGCAGAAGCTGGACAGTCACAACCAACTGGGTTGTCAGAACTGATGCGAACCCCGACACGACGAATGCTGCTTCGAAAGCGTACAACGCATTCACAAGCACACTGGGCAAGACCCTGACCCCGGCCGCGGCAGTTATGCCGTCGAACCCGAATGAGGCTCAGGAAGTCAGCTCGACTCCGTCGGTTGCTCCGTCCTCCACCGTGTCTGTTGCTCCGTCCGACACAAGCACCCCGGCGATGGGCAATCCGTTCAACGCGATTGCATACCTCATCACCATCGGCGCTTCTGCCATCGGCGGCATCTCCACGCTGGTTATCCGCAAAAGAAAGTAAACTTCCGTTCTGAAGAATTTCCCTGACGGAAAATTCTTCTCGGATTAAAAGCAAGGCCCCACCGCAAAAGCGGTGGGGCCTTTCCTTGCAAGTTTTCATCATGGGGCTCCGAAGAATTTCTTTGACGAGCAATTCTTCTCCGGAAAAAATAAACTGAGGTTTCATTAAACTTAGGTTTAATAATTACGGATTAAGAGAACCCCCGCTCTGAAAAGAGCGGGGGTTCTCTCATAAAACAAAAGAAAACTGCTGTATTTGAACGAAAGCGAGAATCATTCACCGTAGCCTTTCTGACTGTTTTTGGATTCATCCCGTATTTCTTTTCTCATGTCTTTTAAAGCGGTTTCACGGCGTTTGTTTTTCTCTTCAAGTTCTTTTTTCGTATTTAGATTATCGGTTTTTGCCATCATGTCCCGTGCGGCTTCCATATTGAAAAGGGTATGATTGATGTTTCTTTGAATCTTAGCCGCATTGTCGCTGCGATCATCCGGTTTGTTTTTCATATAAGTGAGCTCCTTTTAAAATTTTTTGCGTTATATTTATTTCCTGACATCCGAAAAAAATTCAAAAAAATTAAATTCACCGGTTTCTCGTCTTTAAAACATTATTATATTAAACAATTCGTGTTGGGCGAATGAAAAATCATTGTTTATGAATGCGTTGAAAACCACATTGATGTGTGATAAGATATAAATATGATATCCAAACATAAGCAGGGGGCAGATTATGAACATACACGGAATTCAAAAGCTTACATTGATTGATTATCCGGGTAAAGTTGCATGTACCTTATTTGCAGGCGGCTGTAATTTTCGCTGTCCTTTTTGCCATAATGCCGGACTTGTTCTGAATCCGGATGCCGATGAGGCATTGGACGAGAAAGAAATCCTGGCCTTTTTAAAAAAGCGAATCAATTTGCTCGACGGCGTCTGTATTACCGGCGGAGAGCCGCTTTTGCAGAAGGACGTCGTCCGTTTTGCCGGTGAGATCAAAAAGCTCGGATACGCTGTTAAAATCGACACCAACGGCTCTTTCCCGGATCGGTTGAAAGAACTGGTTGAGAGTAAAAATATCGATTATGTTGCCATGGACATTAAAAATGCACCTTCAAAGTATGCCCTTACCGTCGGCATCGACGATTACTTTTTGTCTGCAGTTCAGGAAAGCGTTGAGTATTTGAAATCGGGCGTGATCGATTTTGAATTTCGGACAACCGCTGTCCGACAGTTTCACACGCCGCAAGACTTTATCGAAATAGGGAAGTGGATTCAAAGTCCGCATACCAAATGGTATCTGCAAAATTTCTGCGATTCGGGAAATATTATCGCCGGAGGTCTTTCGGGTTTCGAGCGATTTGAGCTGGAAAACTTCCTTGAAATCATGAAAAAATACGTTCCGAAGTCCGAATTACGTGAAATTCGATAAAAACTATATGTAGTGGTTAAATTTAAAAATATTTCAACATATTGTGTTTTAGGTATTGACAAGCGTCAGTGCCTGTGCTATGATTTTTCTACGGTGCGACCGAAAGCTTATTATTTATAAGGAGAAAAGCCATGTATCAGGTTATCAAAAGAGACGGGAAAGTTGTCGAATTTAATATTTCCAAGATTGCGGCAGCGATTACCAAGGCCTTCGAAGCGCAGAACAAACAATACAATTCCGACATCATCGATTTATTGGCTTTAAAAGTCACGGCGGATTATGAGTCCAAGATCAAAGACGGAAAGGTCAGCGTCGAAGATATTCAAGACAGCGTCGAAACCGTACTGATCAAGTCCGGCTACGACGATATTGCCAAGTGCTATATTCTTTACCGCAAACAGCGCGAAAAGATCCGTAACATGAAGTCCACAATTTTGGACTATAAAGAGCTTGTCGACAGCTATGTCAAATCCATCGACTGGCGCGTCAAAGAGAATTCCACGGTCACCTATTCGGTCGGCGGCCTGATTTTGAGCAACTCCGGCGCGATCACGGCCAACTATTGGCTGTCCGAAATTTACGACGAAGAAATCGGCAGCGCCCATAAAAACGGCGATATGCACATTCACGACTTGTCGATGCTCACCGGTTACTGCGCGGGATGGTCGCTGCGCCAACTCATCAAAGAGGGCTTGGGCGGTATCCCTGGCAAGATCACATCCTCTCCGGCCAGCCATTTGGCCACATTGTGCAATCAGATGGTCAACTTCCTCGGTATCATGCAGAACGAATGGGCGGGCGCACAAGCGTTCTCCTCATTCGACACCTATCTTGCACCGTTTGTCAAAGCCGATAACCTCTCTTGCCGCGAAGTGAAAAAATGCATCGAGTCCTTCATCTTCGGCGTCAACACACCGAGTCGCTGGGGCACGCAGGCACCGTTTTCCAACATCACATTAGACTGGACAGTCCCCAATGATCTCGCCGAACTGAACGCCATTGTCGGCGGCAAAGAGATGGATTTCAAGTATAAGGACTGCAAAAAAGAGATGGATATGGTCAACAAGGCGTTCATCGAGATTATGATTGAAGGCGACGCCAACGGCCGCGGTTTCCAATACCCGATCCCGACCTATTCCATCACCCGGGATTTCGACTGGTCCGACACCGAAAACAACAAACTGCTGTTTGAGATGACATCCAAATACGGCACGCCGTACTTCTCCAACTACATCAACAGCGATATGGAACCCAGCGACATCCGCAGTATGTGCTGCCGCTTGCGTCTTGATCTGCGCGAACTGCGCAAAAAGTCAGGTGGTTTCTTCGGCAGCGGTGAGAGCACCGGTTCGGTGGGTGTCGTCACGCTCAATATGCCGCGCATTGCTTATCAGGCGACCGACGAGAAGGATTTTTACCGCCGTCTTGACAAGATGATGGATATCGCTGCCCGTTCACTCAACATCAAGCGTACCATTATTACCCGCCTGCTCAACGAAGGGCTGTATCCCTATACAAAGCATTATCTCGGAAATTTTGAAAACCACTTTTCGACGATCGGTCTGGTCGGTATGAATGAAGCCTGCTTGAACGCAAATTGGGTCCGCGCCAATCTGACCGATGAAATGGCTCAGCAGTTCACCAAAGACGTACTCAACCACATGCGTGAGCGTCTGTCCGATTACCAAGAGAAATACGGCGATTTGTATAATCTCGAGGCCTCACCGGCAGAGTCAACCTCTTATCGGCTGGCCAAACATGACGTGGACAGATATCCCGATATTATCACCGCCGCCGAACCCGGCGGAACGCCGTATTACACCAACAGTTCGCATCTGCCGGTCGGCTTTACCGAAGATATCTTCGAAGCGCTCGACATTCAGGACGAACTGCAGACGCTGTATACCTCGGGCACGGTCTTCCATGCGTTCTTAGGCGAAAAGCTGCCCGGTTGGCAGGCTGCCGCAGCGCTGGTCAAGAAAATTGCCGAGAATTATAAACTCCCGTATTACACTCTCTCGCCGACTTACTCGGTGTGCCGTACCCACGGCTATCTCGAGGGCGAGCAGTTCGAATGTCCCGAGTGCGGTGAAAAGACCGAGGTCTACAGCCGCATCACCGGCTATTACCGCCCGGTGCAGAACTGGAACGACGGCAAAGCGCAGGAATTCAAAGATCGCAAGCTCTATGACATCCCGAGCTCCAAGCTTAAGACCGAGGGCAGGGCACCCAGGACCGCTGAAGCATCTCAGACGGCGACGAATTGCAACGATGATTCAATCCTGTTGTTTGCAACAAAAACCTGTCCGAACTGCAAAATCGCGGCGGCACTGCTCGACAAAGCGGGCATTCACTACGAAAAACTCTATGTCGAGGACAACGGCCAAAAAGCAAAGGATCTCGGTTTGAAACAGGCTCCGGCATTATTGGTCACCAAAGAGGGTAAGACCGACCGCTATCTCAACGTCTCTGAAATCAAAAGATACCTCGGCGCGTAGCGGGTAGTACCCGCATCCATACGCGTCATTGAATCTGCGAAATTTAAGCTTCGCAGCGCGCGGTTCATATCTTTGTGTGTATCCTCAATGCACATACCTTTCAAATCACCGCGAAAGGATTTACATAACCATGCATGACATCATCATCATCGGTGGAGGCCCTGCCGGACTTACGGCGGCGATTTACGCCCGGCGTGCCAACAAAAGCGTTCTTGTGCTCGAAAAGGACGGCTTCGGAGGCCAGATGACCCATTCCCCGAAAATCGAAAATTTCCCGGGTTTTATCAGCATCAGCGGTAACGAATTAGCCGATCATATGCTGGATCAGGCGATGGCGCTCGGTGCCGACATCGAGATTGAGGAAGCGCTTGAGATCACGGCTGAAGGTGATAAAAAAATCATCAAGACCGATTTCGGAACCCATGAAGGCAGCTGCATCATCACGGCTATGGGCGCCAAACATCGTTTGCTCGGCGTACCGGGCGAGGATAAATTCGTCGGCGACGGAATTTCATTCTGTGCAGTCTGCGACGGCGCGTTTTATGCGGGAAAAAGCGTGGCGGTCATCGGCGGTGGCAACTCCGCATTACAAGAGGCCATCTTGTTATCAGAACTCTGCACTGAAGTGACGATCATTCAAAATCTCGATTTCCTGACCGGCGAAGAAAAACTGCAGGAATCCGTGCGCTGTAAGGCAAACATCAAAATCATCTTAGGTACGGTTATCAAGGAGTTTTTCGGAGAGAATGAATTCGAAGGTCTGGTGACCCACCGCGATTCAGACGGACACGAGGAGACGCTCAGATTCAACGGCGCTTTCGTCGCCATCGGATTAGCGCCCGAAAACGGTATTGTGAAGGATATGACCAAGCTCGATCAAATCGGTTACATCATCTCTGATGAAAATTGCCTGACCGACGACGAGGGCATTTTTGTCGCGGGCGACTGCCGCACCAAACGCATTCGTCAGATCACGACCGCGGCGGCGGACGGCGCAACGGCTGCGCTTGCCGCCTGTCGGTACCTCGACCGCCAAAAGGAATGTGCCGTTAAAAATTAAAATTAAAAGGAGCAATCGCTTGAATCTGCCGTACGCCGATCTGCATATCCATTCGCTGTATTCCGACGGGACGATGACGCCAAAAGAAATTCTCGACGAAGCGGTGAAAAACGGCGTCGGTTTGCTCGCGGTTGCCGACCATGACATCTTGAAAGGGTCTTCCGAGTTGAAGGCCCTTTCTTTGCATTCACCGGTAAAATGCATTCCAGCTGTTGAAATTGACGCTTATGACCACGGACAAAACGTCCATATTCTGGCCTATAATCCCGATTTTTCAAACGCCGAATTCATACGTTTTGTCGCCGAGACAAGGCAAAAGCTCGACCAAATCAGCAAACGGTTAATCGAACGCATGCAACCAACGATTCCGGAGGTTTCTTTAGAAGACTTCAATCGGTTTGACTATCCGCCATCAGGCGGGGGCTGGAAAGCGCTGCATTATCTTCTGTCAAAGGGTTTGACCCAAACGCTGATGGAAGGCGTCAAATTCTATCCCGAGTTCGGCTGTACTTATGAAGAAAGCGGTTATTCTGCCGTTTCCGAGGTTTGCCGCGTCATTCATAAGGCGGGAGGAAAAGCGGTATTGGCACATCCGGGTCTATATCGTTTCGAAGAGCCATTGAAAATGATATTGGAACAATTCCGAGTCGACGGCATCGACGGGCTTGAGTGCTATTACCCGAAACACAGCGAAGAAATGACCACACAGTGTTTGGCTTTTTGTAATCAGCATCGTTTGATGATTACCGCCGGTTTGGATTGCCACGGTACTTTTACCGGTGCGCCTATCGGCTTTACCAAAACCCCGATATCCGCACTGTTTTTAAGTGATTTGGCAAAAAATGCTTGACAAGGGGCTTTTCCTTATGCTAATATAACGCCGGAAGTGGCGCTTACAGGTGTCACCGACTATTTTAAACTTTAACCGAGGAGGGATTTTTCATGAAAGACACGATGAATTTCGGCAACACAAATATCATGACAAAAGCCTGCCTCGGAAATTGTGATTAAGCGATAACTACACATATCGTTCAATCCCGATCCGCAGTTGCAAGCTGCGGATTTTTTCGTGTCTGTGTGCGCCGAAACCGTGTTAACCGTTAATGGCAGGCCCGAAGGGGAAATAAACCAATGTCAGACATCCGTTTATATTTTAACGGATATAATCAATCGGGAGAAAACCCGAAAAACATTTCGGGTGAGACAAATCTCGCAAGGGTGACCGCAGTACACCGCGAACGGTACGAGATTTACTGCGAACAGGGCGAGGCGTTTGCGCGGCTGAAAGGTGGGTTATTCTTCGGTAAAGACACCATCTATCCCACAGTCGGCGATTTCGTCACCATCGTCTATAACGAACTCGGCGATTCACTGATTACCGAAACGCTTCCGCGCAAGACTTTCTTTTCCCGCGCTGATCCCGACCCGGTCAAACCGGCGCAGGCCGTTGCGGCCAATTTCGACTTCGTTTTCATCCTCAGTTCGCAAAACCGCGATTTCAATCTGGGCAGAATTGAACGCTACCTCACACTGGCCTACCACAGCGGAGCGCAGCCGGTGATTCTGCTTACCAAAGCCGATCTTTGCGAGAATCCCGAGGAAAACATCGAGGCCGTTGAAGAAATTGCGTTCGGTGTTCCGGTGCATTCGGTCAGTGCCGTCACCGGAGAGGGCATGAATGCTTTAAGCGAATACCTGAAACCCGGGAAAATGATTGTCTTTCTCGGTTCATCCGGCGTCGGAAAATCATCGCTGATCAACGCGATTTCCGGCGAGGAATTGATGGAGACCGGGGCAATCCGCGAAGATGATGACCGGGGCAGGCACACGACCACGCACCGCCAATTAATGCTTTTAAAAAGCGGCGTCATGGTCATTGACACACCCGGGATGCGTACCATGGGCATGTCAGACGCCACCGACGGCCTTTCCGGATCGTTTTCGGATGTCGAAGTATTTCTTGGGAAATGCCGTTTTACCGACTGTCGACACCGAAGCGAGCCTGGCTGTGCAATTCGGGAGGCCATCCGAACAGGAAAGCTGACACAGGAACGCTGGGAGAGCTTTGAACGGTTGAAACGCGAAACCGGATACGGCGAGCGCAAAGCCCGCCTGACCGCCAACCGCTATGAAAAAAACGCCGAGCATGAGAAGTTGGAACGCTTGAAGAGCAAACAAAAGAGCAGGGAGGAAGAAGACCGATGGATTTAAGTTATATACCTCTTGAGCAAAACAACCCGGAGCAGTTCGCATTATTTTGCGAACTGCTCCGGGAATACGACGCCGAGATTGATATCGGGAAGAGACCGGAACCGCTCAGTGATGAACGCATTCATAAAATCGTACGGTATATTCTTGGCTGTGCCGAAAGAGCAGACAGTTGGCTGGAACTAATCTATGCACAGGATCAGCCTGCGGGCTTTCTGTTTTATGAAATCGACGACGGTTCCTACGGCGCGCCCGAAACACTCGGTTATGGCTTCATCCGCGAGTTTTATATCCGACCCGAATACCGGAAAAAAGGACTCGGAAGCAGGTGTTTTGAAAAAATTGAAGATACCTTCCGAAATCGCAATGTAAAGCAGATATGGCTTACATGTGAAACGCAAGCAGGCGCTCCATTCTGGCGATCTTTGGGCTTTACAAACACCGGAAAACGCTGTCAGAGAAACAATATCGACATCTATGTAAAGCCGATTGAATTTACACGTGCCAAAAGAGAGTTGTCCGGCTTCGGAATTCATTTCGGTGAAATTCAAGAACTGCAAGCAAAAGACGGTGTGTTTGTTTACCGAATCAAAGGTGAAAATCCCTGCGTGTTGAAGTGTTTTGAGAAAGATGCTTATAAACGCGAAATCGAAAACTACCGGCTGCTGCAATCGTTCGGAATCGAAACCATTCATTTGCTTGCCAAAAGCGAAGACGCAATCTTGATGGAAGACATCTCAGACAGCAAAATCTACCGGCTTGCCATAAGAGATGACATGGACGATCCCGAGGTGATGCGGGCATTGGCCAAATGGTACCGTGATCTGCATAAAAAGAGCGGGGCGTATATCCGCGATTACGGCGCAAAATTATATTGCGAGACCGACGACGTCACACTCGAAAATATCCGCATGATTAAAGAAAAGACGCAAACGGTGGGCGAACCGGTCTGGGCGTTGATTGAAGAGCATTATACTAAACTGCGGGAATTGATCGACAGTACGCCGAAAACGCTGACATATAACGACTTTTATTACACCAATATGGTTGTGGCAAAAAATAAAAGCGAGGCGTTTATGTTCGATTATAATCTGCTTGGAAAAGGTTTTGCCTGCGCGGATCTCGTCAATGTCACCTATGAATTGTCAGAACCCGCAAAAACGGCATTCTTGAATGAATACGGCGAATATGACCCGAAAGAAATGACGCTCGTCAAAATCACCGGAACCCTGTTCGCGCTAATCACCGCCTGCAAGCGGACCGTCTTTCCCGATTGGGCCGAGCAGGAACTGGAAGCAGTCAAAAACGGGGAACTGATAAAAGCGGTAGAAGAACTATTCGTTGGCCTTCATTGATTCCACCATATTAATCGCCCGCAGCTTCCCGAGCATGATCAGATCCACCAGTGCCGTGAACAAAATCGTCAGAGCGGCGGCGAATAAGTAGCTGCGCGGGGTGGCCGTGCGTCCGAACATGACCGCGTCCACCTCAGCGGTTCTGACGACAAAACTGTGCAGCCAGGCGCCGAAGCCGAAGCCGAACAAGATGCCGATCAGACAGAGGATGTTGGTCTCGCGGTAGATATAGGAGGCGACCTCGCGATCGTAAAATCCGAGCACTTTGATTGTGGCGAGCTCCTTGCGGCGTTCGCAGATGTTGATGTTGGTGAGGTTGTAGACCACGATCACGGCGAGAAGACCGGCAGAGATGATCAGTACGGCTACGATATAATCAATGCTCTTAACCGTATTTTCGAAGCTTTCACGAATGGTCTGGGAGAACTGTACCAGCAGGATATTGTCGCTTTTCAAAATGCGTTCGGAAATGGATGTCCGCGACGGTTCGCTATCGTCTTTGACGTCGGCCAATACCAGCGTATATTCGGGATTTTCTCCAAATGCTTCGGCGTATGCCGAAGAGGGGATGAAGACAAAGTTTGTGATATAGTTTTCGCAAATTCCCGATACTGTAAAGTCATAAGGCTTGCCATCTGAATTTTTTAAAGTAAATATGTCACCTACCGACAAACCGAGCTTTTCGCAGAGTTTTTCGGTCAAGACGATGCTGTTTTCGCTGAACGAAACGTCTTCGCCGGTCTTGCGTACACGAAGGGTGAATTGCTGTTTCAGTTCATCAGTGTTTTTGGGGACATAAATGCTGACTTTTTCGGAATTTCCGCCGACTTCGGCGGTTCCGTTTTCGTTGTGAAGAACGGCATAGCCGTTTACATTGTCGGTATCAGTTAAAAATCCGGATATAATGGGGTCATTTTCGGCGTCTCCGTCGTTTTTCAGATACAGTGAGAGGTTGAATTTGTAAATTTCACCGAACTGTTTTTCAACAATAGCATGAATCGAATCCCGCAGCCCGAATCCGGTCACCAGCAGTGCGCAGCAACCGGCGATACCGATCACCGTCATCCAGAAGCGCTTTTTATAACGGAGAATATTTCTCGCAGTAACCTTTTGGATAAATTTCATCCGGTTCCAGATAAAGCTTATATACTCCAAAAACACCCGTTTCCCGGCTTTGGGAGCACGCGGCAGCATCAGCGTGGAAGGCTTTTCCGAGAGTTGGTCGAGACACGCGGCAAGTGTCGCAGCGGTTGTGCATATAACGGCGGTCGAGATGATGATCAAGCTGTAATCCCAATAAAAAGCGGTAACGGTGTCGGGCAGGGAATACATCATACGATAAGCGTTGATAATGAGGGTGGGAAACAGTTTAAACCCGACGATCATGCCGATAACAGAGCCGATCAGGGTCGCAAGCACGCTGTATCCGATGTAATATGCGATAATAGAGCCGTTGGAATACCCGAGTGCTTTCAGCGTCCCGATCTGAGTGCGTTCCTCTTCGACCATACGGGTCATGGTGGTCAGTGCGACAAGTGCCGCGACCAGAAAGAAGAAAATCGGAAAGACCTTTGCGATGGCGGCGATTTTTTCGGAATTGCTCTTGAAGCTGTTAAAGCTGACGGTATCTTCACGGTCGAGAATATACCACTCGGGATATTCGATTTCGGCCACTTTTTGGCGGGCGTCTGCAAGCTTATCCGCCGCGTCCGAGAGCTTTTCATCGGCTTCGGCCTTTGCATCGGCATATTCTTTTTCGCCGTCGGCGAGTTTCTTTTCGGCTGTTTCGATATCGGCA
Source organism: Oscillospiraceae bacterium (assembly GCA_035380125.1). Classification (NCBI taxonomy): domain Bacteria; kingdom Bacillati; phylum Bacillota; class Clostridia; order Eubacteriales; family Oscillospiraceae; species Oscillospiraceae bacterium. Next base: position 17,751 of record DAOSWV010000025.1, on the reverse strand, counting down.
TATCCGTCGGTTAACTTCTGCTTGGCGTTTTCGAGTTCAAGGCGTTTGTCATTGATTTTGCTTTGCGCATCGACACGGGCCTGTTCAATCTCCTGCATGGTCTCGCCGTGTTTTTCACTGCGCGCATTCATGATTTCGTCATAGGCCTGTGTTTTTGCGTTTTTGATCTCGATTTCAAAATCATATAACGCTGAAGTGAGGTCGTTTTCGGCCTGATTCAATTCCTTTTCTTTTAAATCCAGTTCCTGCAGTCCGGCTTCGGCCTGAGCCAGCCCCTGCGCGACGGCGGCTCTCTGCGTCGGATCGACCGGAATCCCGTGGGCGTCTGCATAATCAATCTGCTGCTGCATTGCAAGAAGCTGTTGTTTTTGCGCGGCGAGATCGGACCGGGTGATTTCGATTTGCCGCAGCCCGCTTTTGATTTCATTGCTTTGCGCTTGAAACTGCCTCTCGGCGTCAATGCGTTCGGCGTCAATCTGATCATAGGCATTTTGCAGTTCTTCGGCGATGGCTTTGTCAAGCTCCTCGTCGAGTTCTTTTTCTTTATCGGCAATTGTTGTCTTCAGCGTTTTTTGAGCATCGGTCAGCTTTTTTTCTCCGTCGTCGACATCTTGCTGTGCGTCGGCGAGTTTCAATTTAGCCTCGTCGAGTTCAGTTTGGCCGTCGTCAAGTTTCTGACGGGCATCGGCGAGTTTTTGGTCGGCTTCTGCCTGCGCGTCGTCATATTCTGCCTGCGCGTCGTCGATCTTTTGATTGGCCTCGAAGACCACGTCGTTGTATCTGATTTCACATTGGGAAACGCCGAAATCCTTCAGTGGATCTTCGACAGACTGCACCAGATCGGTATATTGATCGGAAAAGGAATTGAGTGCTTTAGATCCCCGAACGGTCAGATAGATGTCTGTATAGGCCTCGAGGGAATAACTCTCCTCAGGGACAAAGATCACCAGCGTGACGCGGCCGGTGCCGACGGTGCTCGGTTCGCTTTCGATGGACATATAGTAAGGTGTTCTGACCATACCGACTGCGGTCAGTGTATTAAAATTATAAGTATCGTTGATCGTGTCCGGATTTTTGTTTTCATCGGAGATCATATAGACCTCGCCGACCTTATGATCTGACGTATAGCCATCGGGAGAGGCGATCAGGCATTCGTTTTCATTTTCCGGCAGTCTGCCTTCAAGCAGCTCAAAACCGTTGATGTAATCATCCGTTCCGTATTTCTCAAGATCAGTACCGTAAATTCTGGCGACGAATCCGCCTTCGTCGTCCTGAAGTACGAGATCGGTGACGTATGACGGCATCGCATTGGTGACGTTATCGAGCCCGCATAATGCTTCAACATCTTTGTCCGAGAGGCCGAGTGTCCCCTTAATTTGAATATCGAAAAAACTGTTATTGTCGTAATAAGTGTCCGCCGTGCGCTGCATATCCGGCGTGGTGGCAAGAAGGCCGCCGAGAAATCCGCAGCCCAAAGTGACGATGGAGAGAATTGAGAAAAATCGTGCTCGGGTGCTTTTCACAGCGCGCCGAATCAATTTTCCGTATGTCTTTTTTACCATTCGATTTCCTCAATTGGCAGCGGATGTTCATTGGTGACGATTTTGACGACCCGGCCGTTTTTAACGCTGACAATACGGTCAGCCATTTGTGTAATGGCGTTGTTGTGTGTGATAACGATAACGGTCTTTCCGGTATTACGGCAGATATCCTGCAGCAGTTTCAAAATCTGTTTTCCGGTATTGTAATCGAGCGCGCCGGTCGGCTCGTCGCAGAGCAGAATCTTTGGATTTTTTGCGATTGCACGGGCGATTGCAACGCGCTGCTGTTCGCCACCCGAAAGCTGAGCGGGGAAATTATGTATTCGATCTGCCAATCCGACATGGTTCAGCGTCTCTTCGGCGCTGATCGGATTTTTACTGATTTCAGACGCCAGTTCTACGTTTTCTAGAGCGGTGAGATTTTGCACCAGATTATAAAACTGAAAAACAAAACCGACATCGTAACGACGGTAATCGCAAAGCTGTCTTTTATCGTATCCGCTGATCTTATTGTCGTCGAGGCGGATTTCGCCCTCGTCGCAGTTGTCCATGCCGCCGAGGATGTTGAGCAAAGTGGTTTTTCCGGCGCCGCTTGGACCTACGACAACGCAGAATTCTCCTTTTCCGACGGAAAAGGAGATGTGATCGGCGGCGGCAACGGTATGGTCACCGGATTTGTAGTATTTGCAGACGTTGTCAAATGTGATATATTCCATTTCTTGAATCCTCTTCATGTGAAAAATCATGCAAAAGTTGAATACCGGAAATTCGGTATTTTATCCGTGGTTTTATACTGCTTTTTCGGCAGTGGTAAAATCATGTAAATATTATAATACAAATTTCGAAAGATGCAACTCTGTTGCAAAAATGTATTTAATTTATCTCATTTATATGGTATGATTAAGAAAACCGATTTCGGAGGGGAAGAAATAGAATGAAGGCAATCATCTTTACATCAAACACGGGATATACCCGAAAATATGCGCAAATATTATCACAAAAAACAGGATTTCCGGCCTATGAATTATCACAGTCAAAAGCGTTATTGTCCGAGTTGGACGAGGTTGTCTATATGGGTTGGGTGATGGCAGGTTCGGTAAAAGGGTACAAAGCGGCTGCAAAACACTATAAAATCATTGCCGTCTGTCCGGTCGGAATGGCCCCGAACGACGATGGTCTCGGAAAACAAGCTTTGGAGGACTTCAAACAGATCGGCGTGCCGGTATTTTACCTGCAGGGCGGTTTCGACATGAAGAAGCTTCGGGGAATGAATAAACTGATGATGAAGCTCATGAAAAACGTACTCGTCAAACAAATTAATAACAAGCCGGATAAAACCCCGGAGGATGACGAGATGCTGAAGGCACTTGATGACGGCGCCGACTTTGTAAAGGAAGAAAACCTTACGTCGGTGATCGATTTTATTGCGAAAAAATAAAGACCTACATACCGTTTGGTATAAAGGAGAGATATAGATGAAATCTGTATTGCACCAAACCGATCTGTTCCATTATCATCAAGACCCTGACGATCATTGGGACTTGGCCTGCCAGTTTGCGCTTGCTTATTTCGGGGAGACAGATTTAAAGGGCATTGTGATTGATTATCCCGAAAATAATCCTTTTGGGGATCCGGCACTTTTGTCGGTGGGACAGCTAAACCGTATCACCGGAAAATATGTATCGGTCGGCACGGGGCTGTCGGCAAGTCAGGCTGCGTGGGAAAACGAGATCAAGCATAACAGTGCGATCCGGCTGATTTTAGATACCCTTGAAAACGCTCCCGAACCGGTATCGATTCAAATTGTCGGTTCCTGTCGGGACGTTGCGGCTGCCGCACGGGAAAACGGTGATTTGTTCCGTAAAAAATGCAGCGGCGTTTATTTGAATGCGGGAAGTGCATTTGAGTCGGAGCATCTTGAATTCAACGTAGATCTTGACCCGGCATCCTACCGTGCGATGTTTTATTTACCTTGTCCGGTGTATTGGTCACCCTGTTTTGAAAAACTCGGCGTCAACAAAGGGGAGGGTGTCTATGGAACGGTGTACCGCTTTCGGCAAGATGTGATTTATCATGATTTATCCCCGTCCATGCAGCGATATTTCGATTATGCCATCGGGCGGGAAGACAGCCGAAAATGGCTGCGTTATCTCGAGCGTCCCGCAGACGAGAAAATTTCTGCTTATGTGCGTAATGAAATCCGGCATATGTGGTGTACGGGGCCGATTCTTCACGCAGCCGGCAAAACCGTCACGACGGACGGCGAAATCACCGATTTATTAAACCCGTCCGCAAAGCCGATTTTTGAATATGTTCCCATCGAGATCACCTGCAGCGAAGAGGGAAGGACCAACTGGAATGAGACAAAAGAGCCGACCGATCGATATATCTTCAAAATCACAGACAGAAGCAAATATCAGGACGCCATGATTCGCGCAATGAAAACCCTGCTTTGTAAATTACCGTAAGAAAGAAGTATAAATATGAACATAAATAAAGAAGAAATTTTCAAACAATATGAAACCGTATTAAACCGCATTAAAAACGTCCATATCAAATGTTTTCCCGGCCATCCCGAGCCGTTGTTTTTGATCTCGGATGCTTATCCGGGCGTTTGGCTGGAACATGCCTACGATGCGATTGCATGGGCAAATTATTGCCCGGAGATGGCCTATGTTGCGCGTGCACAGGTCAATTTGTTTCTCGACAATCAAAAAGAAGACGGTCAGTTCCCTTGTTATGTGCTGGATGAGTCCAATCCGAATACAAAGAATTACGGAAGAATGATCGGTTTCGGACAATTGCAGGAATGCGTCTCTTTCACCCGCTTGTGTTATGAAGCGGCAATACTCAATCATGACGACGAGTTGATGGAACGGGCTTATCGGAAATGCTCTGCCTGGGACGCATGGATGTGCAAAAATCGAATGACCACTCAAAATCGGCTGATCGAAATGTTTTGCCTGTTCGATACCGGACACGATAATAGTGATCGACTGGCGGGAATTCACGGTGGCTGTCCGAACGGCGATGCCAAAAACTGCAATGAGGGCGACTTTATGCCGTTGATCGCGCCCGATTTAAATGCGGTATTTTACGGTTCCAGAACGGCGCTTGCAGAGATGGCTGCACACCTCGGAAAACAAGAGGAGAGCGCAGCCTGGTACGAAAAAGCCGAATTGGTTAAACAGGCAATGATCGAGATCTGTTACGATCCCGAAGACGAATTTTTCTATGATGTCGACCGACAAGGTAATAAACGCAAATTTAAGACGATTCACATCTCCAATCTGTTTTGCGAGCATGTTTTGGACAAAGATATGGCGGATCGCATTTACAATCGATATCTGAAAAATGAAAAAGAATTTTGGACACCCTATCCGTTTTCATCGATGTCTGTTTCCGACCCCCATTTCAAAAAGGAACGCGAGGGCAATGACTGGAGTTATTTTTCGCAGGGTCTTACTTCATTGCGTGCCTTGCGCTGGATGGACGACTATGGATACGGTAAGGACCTCGAGGAATTGATGCGCATATGGACGGACGCACTTGTCCGTTCCGAAAAGATCAAATTTTCACAAGAACTCGATCCGTTCACAGGGGAGATGTCAAAGGGCTGTGAATGGTATTCAGCCACCATGCTGTTTTTCATTCATAGTGTCAGACGGTTATACGGAAAATAAAAATCGGGAAATATTGACATAAAAATTCAAATCGCTTATAATGTTCTCACAATTATAAATTGGAGGGAACAACCATGTATTGTCCCAAGTGCGGTACCGAATTATCTGAGAACGCAAAGTTTTGCCACAAATGCGGAGCAACGATCCAATCCGGAAAAAACACAGAACCCGCAACGCCGCCTGCAACGTTTCAACCGTCTGTACAGCAGGTGACGTCTGTTATTACGCCAAAAAAGAAAGTAAAGCCCACCGGCATTATCATTGCCGCAGCTGCGGTTGTTATCGTCGCCGTAATCATTGTCATGCTCGTTCTTGCAGGCGGTTCACCGGAGTACAAGGCAGCGGTTGCACTGATGAAAGACGGGCAGTATGAACAAGCGGTCACGGCTTTTTCCGAACTTGATCCCGAATACAAAGACGTCAGTGAAAAAATCGATGAATGCAATAACATCCTCGACTATCAAGAAGCTGTCGATCTTATGAATTCGGGAAAATATGCCGAAGCAGCGGACGCATTTATGGCACTCGGTGATTATGAGGACAGCACACAGCAGGCAAAAACCTGTGCCGACAACGCGGCTTATGAAGATGCCGTAGAAGCGATGAACGCAGGCGAATACGAGACTGCCAAAACCGCGTTTACCGAACTCGGGGACTTCAAGGATAGCGCTTCTTATCTTGCGGAATGTGAAAAAGGAATTCAATATGACCAAGCGGTCGCTTTGATGCAAAAGGGAGATTACGATGCGGCGATAGCCGTTTTGCAAACCCTCGGGGATTATAAAGATGCCAAGGAATTGATCGAGCAGGGCAGTATGGAAAAGCGTTATGGCCAGGCGTCGGACTACATGGATGACGGTGACTACGAGAAGGCGAGAACGATTTTCCTCTCACTCGGCGATTATGAAGACAGCGCGTCAAAAGCCCAGAAGTGTAAAAACATTCTGGATTATAAGGCCGCCACAGCTCTTTACGAATCGGGCGATTATGAGGCAGCAAAAACCTCTTTTACGGCACTCGGCAGCTATTCCGACGCCAAGGAAATGGTGACTGATTGCCAAAACAACATCGATTATAATAAAGCGGTGGCTTTGATGGAGTCGGGAGATCTCGACGGCGCTGCCAAAATCTTTGCCTCTTTGGGGAACTTTAAAAACTCGGCCAATCAGGCAATTGAATGCCGGTGTTCGGCTGATTATGATAAAGCGGTGGCTTTAATGGCTCAGGGCGATTATGACGGCGCCGCAGTGTTGCTCTCCTATGCTGCTTCTGTGAGATATAAAGACGCAAAAGATCTGTTGGAAGAATGCAAAAGCAGGGATACTTATTACGAAGCGGTCGCCGCCTTTAATTCGAAAAAATTCTATACCGCTTACGGATTATTTAATAAAATCATCGGTTATAAAGATGCCGAAAGTTATGCCGACAGGTGTATTCAATCCAAGCCGTCGACTGGTGAAACGTATCACAACAGCGCTTATTACGGAGGGCAGAATAAGCTAACCATCAAGGCGTCTTACAGCGGCTGTACCTATATCAAAATCTACTCCGGCACCACACTGGTTTCGACGATTTTCTTTAACGGAGCGAAAACAGTCTCTATCACATTGCCAAACGGCACCTATAAAATCAAAGAGGCTCTTGGCAGCACTTGGTTCGGCACGGAAGAGATGTTTGGCGACGAGGGTTATTATGTGGTTCTCACCTTTAACGGCGGTGCGGATACATATGCTTTCTCAAACGGGGAATATGAATTGACGCTTGGCGGTGTCTCGAACGGAAACGTCGGAAGCAAAGATCAAAATTGGAATAATTTTTAAATTACAGAACCCGGCAGCCGGAGAATTCCGGCTGCCGGGTTTTTAATTTAAAAGACTTTTCAGAGGGAACAAAATGTATTGTCCAAATTGCGGTCAAGTATAGAGAAAATGATATTAAAATAAAGTCAATTGTTCATTATGTGAATTTTCATTAGTTAATGGTAAACGCCATAAAGTTGCACTACTCCTTGTCCCGGGAACGATTTCAAGTTTGTTTTGTGATTTTAATCTGTTAAACACACGTTTCATTTTATTGGCATCAGTAATTCCAGTCAAGTATCGTGCTTGTGAATTACTAATAGTTTCATGAGTTCTCATATAATCTAAAACCGATGTTTCGGCATCAGCAAGTCTTTCATGTTTAATAATTACAAGAACGCTTGATTCGGTTTCGATAATCTGTGGTTTTTGTAATTGCATTTTCATCATTGCTTCAAAAGCAGTATTTAACCCTTCACCAACATCCTTATTTGGAGGAGATGGGAATTTAGAGATTAATCTTACTATTTTGGGATTTCGTGAGAATTGTTCTTTTAATATATTATCAACAGTAATGTGACCTGGAAGCAATCCAGGACTTTCAATTTCTATCCTGTTAGAGAAAATTCGAACTTGAATATCCTTGCGAACACTATAGTCTCTATGTAATATTGCGTTTGCAATTATTTCATGTAAAGTTACTTCTGGATATTCTTTTAGTTCAATTTTATTGTTACTAACCACCTGAGTTAATTCTACTATTTCACAAACTTTGGCTACTGTTTGCTTAATTAGTGTATATAAATCGCCTTCAATGGAAATCGGATAACCGTTTTCTAACGTATCACGAGTCCCTTCTTTTTCGTCAGTATGATATCTAAGTATTCTAACAGCAGATTGTTTTGGCAAAATAACCTGTGGGCATTCATTATAAAGTAAAACGCCTGCAACCGAAATCTTAGTTGAATCATTCATTAATTTTTGACTGTGTAACCAATCATAATTTGAAGTTTGAGGAACAACTTGATTAATAAAACCGATTAGAACAGTTGATGAATTTATTTCATTAAATGGACACGAGGTAAATTCATCTTCATAAGAAGAAATTCCCTTATCCATTCTTAATTTAATAAGCTTATCGCCTGTATTACAAGGTAAATTTTGAACACCATGCCGGACATAAGCTGTTTTATCTGTTGCATAAATTATGCATTGAGTTTTATGTACTGTTAAATGCAAAATTATAGACGAGTAGGATTCACATGTTAAAATTTCGATTATACAATAATCATTAGTTGGTAATATATCATTAAGCATTGTGAAATATGGGTTCATTTCTTCTTCTGATAGAAATCCATCCCAATAGTATTTCATTTTATCCTCTGTGTGACTGATACCAAGATATATTTCTCCGCCATTACTATTCGCAAAGGCAGATATAGTTCTAGATAATTTGGCGGGTTTTATATCTTTACCTTTTTTATCAATTAACCAACTTTCTTGTAAAGAAATTATAACATTTACATCATCAAATGATAGTTTTTTGCTTGAATAATTACTCATAAAATTCACCGTAGTTTTATAAATTAATTTCGATCTTTTTAAGCGCCTTCAGTTGAGCGGGCAGATCGGCTTGGTTTACCGTGTAGCCGGTGCTGTAAATCATATCACCCGAAACCAACTTGCTCAGCTGCCCGAGCCGTTCGGGTTCGCACCAGATATAGATCTTCTTTCCCGCATCGGTGATGCGTTTATAAACCTCGGACCAATCTTTATCGCGATTCGGGCCGTCTCCCGGGACCCATTGAATGCCGACAAACGCATCGATGTCCAAAATGGAATCCAGATGGTTTAACTCACCGATGCCGTCAAGATGATAAAACGGGCGGTGCAGGCGTTCGGCGGAGGATTTCAATTCCGGTCCGACGAACGTCTTAAACATATCGTTGCCGATCATGTAGCAAAAATCGGACTGCAGAATATAGGTCGGCTTTGGGTCGTAGATTCCACACCAGGAAGAATAACCCTTTGTCTCACCTTTGATAATGTCGGTGATTTCGTCAAAAAATCGGAACCACATGGCTTGAATTTCGCCAACACAGCGAAGCACTTCATCTGGATTGTCATAGAGATCAAATAAAAGCCCCTCAGCCGTACGGAACGAGGACAGAATATCGAGGATGCCGCCGAGGTCGGTCATGGCCATCACGACGTTCCCATGCCATTTTTCCATGCCTTCGATATAGACGTCCTTAACACGCCGCAGCCAGATGTTCTCGGGATCGTATTCGAAATGCAGTTCATCAATGGGAAGTTCTTTTACAGGCGAAAACCAGGTTGTCTCCTTGCGGGCATGCAGTTCACAGCCTAAAAATGCAGCCGCAACGCCCGCCCCGAACGCGTGCATTCCGACATAGGGATATCCCTCGCCGAGAAACTCTGTTTTTGAGAGTTCATAATCCAGCCGGTCGATCAACTGTTTCGGCGTAACCGAGAGATCGCCCGCTGAGACAAAATTTAAAATCGGGTAGGGGGATTCCGCGCGATCCGAGGTCTCTTTTTGAATTTTGATCGGCATAATCGGCCGCCCGAGTTTATTGTGGTGCCATAACTCGTAGTTTTGGCGGAGTTTTCCCCAATCAAAATCGTCAAATCTGGCCATGTTCGATTCCTCCTTGAATCGGATTTTTTAACAGCGCTCTCCGCGCTTTGTAATCGGGCATATATTTTTCAATCAGTGCGTAAAAACGCTTTGAATGGTCTTTATATTTGATATGTGCCAGCTCATGTACCACGACATAATCAATCGCCTCGTCCGGATAAGCCATCAGTCGCCAAGAAAAACAGATTGAATTTTTGGTATTGCAGCTTCCATATCTGGCTTTGGCCGAAGTGATTTTGACTGCGGATGGGAAAAGGTTCATCATGCGCGAAAAGCTGTTTACCTTTACAGGCATGATTTCGGCTGCTTTTCGGCGCAGAATGCCTTCGTTTTCAATGATCAGGGTTTCGCTTTGGTTTTGCACAACCCTTTTTTCAAGCTGTTTTGCAATCCATGCGGAATTTTTTTCAACAAAGGCGTTGATTGTTGATTCCGGCATCAAAAACGGCGCCCTCACGACCGGAACGCAGTCATTTGAAATTTTCAGCGACATGGTTCTTCGATTCGCTCGAATCAACCGATACTTATACATAAAAACGCTCCGAATAAAAGTTCGAGACTCAGTATAGCATAAAAAAGTAGCGCCCGCAATACGCGAGCGCGTGGTTCACAGATAAAAACAGTTTATCAGAAAATAATGCAGATGAGGCCGTTGCAGCCGTCGTTGATGATCTTTTGAACGGTATCCTGCAGTTTGACTCTGGCCTGTGGCGGCATGTGGGTGAGTTTCGAGTGAAGCCCTTCGTTCACCAATTCGTGCAGCGATTTTCCGAAGATGTTGGATTGCCAGATTTTCTCCGGCGACTCCTCGTAATCTTGAAGCAGATACATCACCAGTTCCTCGGATTGTTTCTCCGAGCCGACCACGGGACGAATTTCGGTGCTGATGTCGGCGCGGATCATGTGGATCGAAGGTGCTCCCGCTTTAAGTCGGACGCCATAGCGGCCGCTCTGTTTCATAATTTCAGGCGGATCGAGCGAGAGTTCATCCATCGTGGGCATCACGATCCCGTATCCGGTCGCGTTGACCTCTTCGATGGCGTTGCGGTATTTATCATAAGTGCTCTTGACCTCCGAGGCGGCTTTGATGAATTCGAATAGCGTGCCTTCGTCATTAATCTGCTGCCCGGTAATTTCGCTCATCACGCGGAAAAACAGTGTTGGCTGCAAACCCACTTCAACTTTTGCGCTGCCATTCCCGTAATCGCGTCCGACGATTTCTGCTTTTTTGATGTGTTCATTTTCGGCAACGACGAGGGGGAAAGCGTCGAGTTCCTTGATCTTGGTCACCGCTTTAGCGGTCTCTTTCATCGTCGAGAGGAGTTCGGTTTTCAGCCAGAAGTCGGCCGGAAGCTTCATCAGCCAATTCGGAACGTCGACCCAGATCTCACGCAGTGGGAATTCATAGAGCACACTGCGCAGAATCTCCAGAATCTCCTCCTCGTTCATCGTCATGCAGTTGACGCTGATCACGCTGATTCCGTATTGTTGTTCGATCTCCGCTTTGACCGCAAGCGCCCGTTCGGAGGAAGGGTCGGTGCTGTTCAAAACGATAGCGAACGGCTTGTTAATTTCACGCAGTTCGTTGATCACCCGCTGTTCGGCCTCGGCATATTCGGCGCGCGGGATGTCGCTGATGCTGCCGTCAGTGGTGACGACCAGCCCGATGGTGGAGTGTTCCGTGATGACCTTTTTCGTACCGACCTCCGCCGCCATATTGAAGGGTACTTCCTTGTCAAACCACGGTGTCATGACCATACGCGGTGCTTCGTTTTCGATGTAGCCGATCGAACTCGGAACGATGTAGCCGACGCAGTCGATCATACGTACCTTGAATTCGCCGTCGTCGTCAATACGGACCTTGACGGCCTCCTCCGGGATGAACTTCGGTTCCGTGGTCATGATGGTGCGTCCTGCCGCCGCCTGCGGCAGTTCGTCGGTGGCGCGTTCTTTACGGGCGGGGTCAATGATGTTCGGAACGACGAGGGTCTCCATAAAGCGTTTGATAAAGGTGGATTTGCCTGTTCTGACCGGACCGACCACGCCGATATAGATATCCCCGCCGGTCCGTCTTGCCATGTCTGTGTAGATGCTGCTTCCCATGTTCTGACTCTCCTTTCTAAACGGTGGGGATCAACAAAACTTCATCGTGGGTTAGCCGATCCGAATCAATGCCGTTTTGCGTCTTTATGATGTCGGTCGAGGTGTTGTAGGTCTTGGCGATTTCCCATAAATCCTCGCCGGTGCCGGCAAAACACAGTACCAGCGGAGTCAGAGGCGGCTGCTTTTTAACCTCTTCGTTGACTTTAAGATCCGTCATCAGTTGAAAATCAATGCTCTCACATCTCGTCACAACCGCTGCGACATCCGCGCGAATCTCCATCCCCGAGCCGGTCTGAACGGTTTTGCTGCCGCTGACGGCTGCTTTGACCGATAATTCACCGCCCTCGCCGGAGGCGTTGACTTTTTGTTCGAATTCGAGTTCTTTTTCAATGAAGGATAATTCGCCGTCTTCATCGGAGGCCATCACGACCGCTGTCACCGAACCGAAGACGGTCACTTCGCCTTTATCGGTCGAGAGCGATACCGAGTTGACTGTGCAGCGGGTATCGAGTACCTTTTCGATGGTCTGCTCGCCGAAATCGACGCCGCCCGAAGCGGAGCAGGGTACCTCGAAGCGCTCACAATTGGTCACCGCAGTAAAATTCCCGTATTGCGCTTCGGTGGCAAATTCGCGGCTGTATCCGTCGAAAAGCAGATCGACGGTCTCAATGAGGTTGTTGACGGCGGTGATTCCCAAAATCAGGTCGAGCGACATCCGGCGGTTGTCGCCGTCCGGCTGCGAGACCACGTTCAGCGCATAGGAGACTACCGAGACAGAGACCTCGATTTCGCTGTTGTCGGTCGAATCCAGTTCGGTAATCTGACTGAACGGGATTGTGAATTTGATGGTATGCGGCGCGGAGGAACTGACGTCACCCAAGTAGAGGGCCTCCAAAATCGCGTCGCCGTTGACCACAACCCGCCCCGAGACCGTCTTGAAGTCACTGTCTGCGATATACAGACGCGAACAGAGCAGCTTCATCACAGACGGCCTCGAATTCTCCAGTTCCAGATCCTCACTGATGGTGAACTGGCGGTTGTAGGTTGAGACGAACCGTTTGATCGAAACGGTCTCTTTTTTCAATTCGACGTCCGCCCCCTCGACGCCGTCCAGCAGTTCTTCGCGTTTTGCGCCCTTGATCTCGGTTTCTAAAAGAAAAGAACCGAACAAGTCAATCTTGCGTGACGAAATCGGCTGTGCGGAGCAACGAAGTATCCGAGGTGTTACGAAAACCGCGCTGTCGGGCGGTACTGCGGCGTCGATGGTCTGCCGCCAGGCCGTAGTCTGGTTAGTGCTGCAAAGTTCGCCGTCGGGCGACCGGTAGAGCGCACAGAACCGGATATTTCCCTCCACAATGATTTTTTGTTCCGCAATCTGTCTCCCTGTGACGAAAACCTCTGCGTCGGACCGCAGCACGCGCTGAACCTCGGGGAGATAATCGGGGATCACCGCCTGCGAATCCACGTGCGCTTCCGGTTTGGCCGAAAACAGCATAACAGAGGAGCCGATGCCTTTCTTAGTCATTTTCATCTGCATATATTGTCTCTCCTTTACACTCGTATGTGCCAATTGTTATGCTTTGAGTTGCGTTTTTATGTAAGTTGATATAAAATTACATCGGGTTCGGAGGTGGAATTTTGTCGAAAGCCGTCAAAATCGTCTGTATCGCGCTTGCGGTATTGTCCGTAGGCCTGATTGCGCTTTCGGCTTACACGATAAAAACCGCCGCTCCGCACATCGGAGCGACGATTTATGCCTCACAATGGACACCCGCTATCATTCTTCCGAACGGAAAAGTAGACATTAACACCGCCCCCAAAGAGGAATTGATGTTGCTGCCCGGAATCGGCGAACTGCTTGCAGAACGGATTATCACTTATCGCGAGGAAAACGGCAGGTTTATCTCCAAAGGAGAACTCAAAGAAGTGCAGGGAATCGGAGACGGGAAATATGAGTCTGTTCGCTTCTATATTACAATCGGACAAAGTTAATGAGGTGATAAAATGATTTATAGAAGTTCAAAACAGGCGAAAATCCAGTGGGAAGTTTCAATTGACTTGGAAAACGACCTTGAAAATGTTTGCGAAAAATATTTAAATCTTCTTGGAGTTTCACATGAAAGTAAACAAGATTGTGTAATCACGTATTTAAAATATCAGATGCGAGTGATTTCACAAATTCCAAGGAAAGTGTTATATTCAAAAGAATTTAAATGCCCTGCCGGGTATGAGCAAATCCTTGATCAAATTGTTTATAAAATAGAAAAAGGGTGTTCGTTAAAAGAATATCAAAGTAAAATGATTGCAAATGCTGATTACAATGATACTCTTTTTAATCAGTGGAAAATTCAACACTTACATTTAGGACAAGGATATGATAAAGATGGTTTTATAAATCGAAGCGATTATTTGCTATTTGCACTTTTTGAAGACGAATATGCGTATTTAATCAATATATATCCTCATAAAGATAATTTGGTTTTTTATCATAAGGAACTACTTGAAATTATAGATTTTAATTGGCCACAATTCACAAAAAATTCATTTGAGGGTAAGTTATATACAGGAAATTCAAGTGGATTTATTATTGGAGATGAAGATCGAAAAGAACTCTGGAAATCAAATATTTCTACTCCGACCCAATTAAGCAATGATCGATTATTTCTTTCAATAAATGGAGGTTCATCTTCTGATTGGACTTCAACATCTGCTATTTTAGATTCAATTAAATCTAGAAAATATATAAAAGAATGCCAAAAAAGGATTATTAGTTGTTTGGATTCGATAATTATGCAAGTATATAAAGATATTGAGTATAAACAAAAAGTTATTTTGAAACTAAACATGTTAGATTTTGATAAATTTAAAATGAAACTCTATGATTCAATTAATAAAGTGATTTTATTTATCGACTTTAATAATGCGAGTCAAACCAAATGGGCATCAAGGATTATACAATATCCAGAAGATTTTTAACTCAATACTAATCATAATATAGTATGTTTAAGGAGAATTATCATGGTCAGACACATCGTCATGTGGAATTTCAAAGAGGAATTTACCGAAGAAGAAAACATCAAAAACGCGCGGAAAATCAAAATGGAGCTGGAAGCGCTGCCTTCAAAGATCGAGGGCGTCGTCTCGCTGAAAGTCACAGTTTCAACTTTAAAATCCGGCAATCGTACCGTGGTGTTAAACAGCTTGTTTATCGACGAAGAAGCGCTTAAAAATTACGTCATTCATCCCGAACACGTTCGCGTCGGCGGTTTCGTCAGAGCGGCTTTCACCGACCGCGCCTGCGCCGATTATATTGAATAATCTCGTAAAATGTAGGGGCGGATATCATCCGTCCGAAACATATCGCAGGGGCGATTACGAATCGCCCGAACTTCATGTTACATTTACCGTCTTTGCGATGGAGCAAGCGAGGGGCAAAAGCCCCACGCAAGACGAAGCAATCCAGAGAATAAGTGTCCGAGTTACTGCTGCAATCTCGTTAACCTTCTGTCTGGATTGCTGCGCTTTGCTCGCAATGACGGTAAAACCATCAAAAACATAACAGGGGCGGTAAAAAACCGCCCCTGTTGATATTAGTGCAACTGTTAAAATGTTCCATGTGGAACATTTTTGTCATCCTAGCGAAGCGCAACGCGCGCAGTCGAAGGATCTCGGGTTGATAACGGTTATCGGGTAATTACAGTTTTAAATCCGCAATCTGCTTTCTCAAAAAGTCCACTGCGATCTTGATGTCTTTTTCCGGTGAGGCGCCGGCTTCGCGTTCGACTGTGAGGAAGCCATCATATCCGGCGGCTTTGAGCGCGGGCAGATATTTTTCAAAATGCACGTCGCCGGTTCCGAGTACGACCTCGCGGAAATATTCGGGGCGCTCGCCCATCTCTTCGTGCTTGACCAGGCCGTATATGATCTCGGGATCTTCTTTTTTTAACAGAATGCCGTCTTTGGCGTGGGTATGAACCGAAAGCGGACCGAGAATCTTGGCAGCCTCGACGCTGTTTTCGCCGATGACCATCGCCAGATTCGCGGGATCGAGATTGACCGCAACGCCCTTAACACCCAACTCACCGATGAACCGTGCAAGCGTGGCCGCGGGTTCCGGACCGGTCTCAACGGCAAAGTAAGCGCCGTTTTCCTCGGCATATTTTCCGAGTTGATAGCAGGCGCGCTGCATGATGTCGTAGCGGGGATTGCTGCGGTCGGCGGGAATCACGCCGATGTGCGTCGTCACGACCTTGCAGTCAAGTTCGAGCGCCATATCGATGATGCGCTTGGAACGCTCGATGCGGTCGGGGTTTTCATCCTCATGCATAAAACCGTGACCGCCGAAGTCTCCGCACAGCGCGGAAAAGACCAGCCCGTTGGAACGGACATAGTTGAGCGCTTCACGCCGTTTGGCGGCATCAAGGTTTTGCGGACTGAAAGCACCGGTCGTGGCGTAGGCCTGAATGCCGTCAGCCCCTACTTCTGCCGCTTTCAGTACCCCTTGCTCAAAACCGACCCTGAAAGAATCGACAATAACACCGATTTTCATGACGTCCTGCCTCCTCTATTTTAAAATGGGAAATACAGCTGCTGCAATCGAGAGATTGTTCAACTTTTTCTTTAATTCGGTATTGGTAAAAGGCCCCACAATATAGCCGACAGCGCCGTCGTCGGTGACGATTCGGCGAAGCTCACCCAATTGTGCGAGTTTTTTCATATCGTTTTTAAGTGGCTTGAGTAAAAATTCGTACGTTCCGTCATCCTCAGTAAAGGAGGTCGTATCCTCCCAGCGGATATTGCGTTGGCTCTGTTTTTCGCGTGCGCAGTCAATGATATCTGAGATCACAGCGCTTGCGGTCGGGAACTTTCCGGCGCCCTTGCCGTAAAACATCACGTCACCGGTGGCGTCGCCGTCGACGATCACGCCGTTAAAGACGTCGCTGACCGAGAACAGTTGATTGGACTGATCCACGACCATCGGCTGAACACAGGCACTCACGCCGTCTCCGACCGGTTTGGCTCTTCCGATCAGCTTCATACTGCCGCCGCAGGCACGGGCCAGCTTGATGTCGTCCAGCGTGATCTGCCGGATGCCGGTGGTGGGAATGATATCGGGATGCGGGTGCTTTTTGAAGGCGAGTCCGCTCAGAATCGAAATTTTACGCGCACAATCGTGACCGTCGACGTCCGCCGACGGGTTTAACTCGGCATATCCGAGCCGTTTTGCGGTATCAAGAGCGTCTTCAAAGCTCATGTTGTCGGTTTCCATCTTGGTCAGAATAAAGTTGGTTGTGCCGTTCAGAATACCATAGATACTGACAAATTGATTGGCCGCAAGGCATTGATTAATCGGCTTGAGCAATGGAATACCGCCGCCGACGCTGGCTTCGAATTTCAGCATCGCACCGGACTGTTTGGCATAACCGAGCAGCTCGGTTCCGCGTGTGGCGATCAGTTCTTTGTTGGAGGTCACGACGCATTTGCCGGCTTTTAAGCAGCGCGAGACGAATTCATAGGCGACACCTGCGCCGCCGATGGTCTCGACGACAACCGATATTTCAGGATCATTTTCGATGATCGAAAAATCCTTGATAAAAAGGTCGGTGTAATCCAGTCCGGTGAAATCCTTGATGTCTAAAATATATTTCAGGCACATGGATTCTCCGGCCGCCATTTCTATTTTGTCTTGGTTGCGCATGAACAGCTGTGCCGTCCCCGAACCGACTACGCCGTGACCCATGATTGCAAATTTCACCATAACAACCTTCCTTTCGTGAAGCGTTTAAAATGTTCAAACGCTTTCTCTTTTTATAAAGCAGACGTATGCGACGAACGCCTGTGTCGCTTTAGTAAGCGCAATTATAGCATATCGGAGGCTTGATGGCAAGTAAAACGAATTTAAAAAATTCTGTAGGTTTGTCAATGATGTGTTACAAAAAGGATAAAGAAAAAAGGATTACGGA
>DAOSWV010000024.1 GCA_035380125.1 Oscillospiraceae bacterium | reverse complement strand
CATTCGCTACTCTTTTTTTCCTCCTCCCTTTTGTAACACATCAATTGTAATCCTATAACACAAACGCCGCAAATTGCAAAAAAATACTTGCAAAAGGGGCAGGGGTATGGTATAATGGCTCAATGTTGAAGGGGGAGGCGTTCTCCCGGGAAGTCGGATTCAAGACGAAAACCATCCCGAAAAAACGCTCAAACATTGCAAATGATGAAAGGGAGTCAAATATAATGGCAAACATCAAGTCCGCCCAAAAGAGAGTTGTGTCCAACCAGAAGAAAGCCGTCGTTAACAAGGCGGCCAAGTCGGCACTGAAAACCGAAATTAAAAAGGGCAAGCTCGCGATTGAAAGCGGCGCTGCAGATATGGACGTCACAGTTAAGAACACCATCAAAGCCGTCGACAAAGCCGCGGCAAAAGGCCTTATTGCCAAGAACACCGCCGCCCGCCGCAAGAGCGCGTTGATGAAAAAGGAAAACGCTGCAAAAGCTGCAACCAAGTAATCGGGCGGGATTTAGTTGAACAAAAAACAGACGGCTTTCGGCCGTCTGTTTTTATATTCGTATCAAATTTAAAGAACTTTGGCAAGGAAGTTTTTTAAACGGGGATTCTTGGGATTTGTAAAGAATTCATTCGGCGGGGCCTGTTCGAGTATTTCACCGCCGTCCATAAACAGGACGCGGGTGCCGACCTCACGCGCAAAACCCATCTCGTGGGTCACGACGATCATTGTCATGCCGTCTTCGGCCAGTTCGCGCATGACCTCAAGCACCTCGCCGACCATCTCCGGGTCAAGCGCCGAGGTGGGTTCGTCGAACAGCATCACTTCGGGATTCATCGCCAGTGCCCGCACAATGGCAATACGCTGCTTCTGACCGCCCGAGAGCATGGAGGGGTAGTCGTTTGCTTTTTCGCTCAAACCAACGCGAGCGAGCAGCCGTTGGGCATTCTCTTTGGCTTCGGCCTTCGTTTGGATTTTAAGCTTGACGGGCGCCAACGTAATGTTGTCGAGAATGGTCAGGTGAGGGAAGAGGTTGAAATGCTGAAAAACCATACCCATCTTCTGACGCAGTTTGTTGATCTCACGGGAGGTATAAATCAGTTTTTCGCCTTTGTAAAAGATTTCGCCGGAAGTCGGTTCCTCCAGCATATTCAGGCAGCGCAGAAAAGTTGATTTCCCCGAACCGGACGGTCCGATCACGACGACTTTCTCACCGGCTTTGATCGTCTCGGTAATGTTGTTCAATACGAGATTGTCACCGAATTTTTTCGAGAGATTCCTAACGTCGATCACTTCTGGCCAACCTCCTTTCAAGGGCTCTCAGGCCTAAAGTCAGAATCCAAACGACTATAAAATAGATCACGGCCACGATAATCAGCGCAAAAAACGGCTCGTAAGTACGGCTGCGGACGATATCGCCCGCTTTTGTGAGGTCGATGATCGGAATATAACCGGCGATGGAGGTCTCTTTAATGACCGTAATAAACTCATTGCCGAGCGCCGGCAGGATGTTTTTCACGGCTTGGGGTAAAATGATGTGGAGCATTGTCTGGAGTCTTGTCAGCCCTAAAGAGCGTCCGGCTTCCATCTGTCCGCGGTCGACTGCCATAATGCCTGCGCGCACGATCTCAGCGACATAAGCGCCGGAATTGATACCGAACGCGAGTACCGCCACAACGATGGTGCTTTCCACGTTTTTTAAAATGATGTAATACATAATCATCAGCTGAACGACGACCGGCGTACCGCGGATGATCGCAATATAGACCGTAAAAATTTTATTCAGCCATTTGATTTTGGAGTGTTTTTCGGTGGCGTTTACTTTGACAACGGCTACGATAACACCGATGATAATTCCCAGTATAACCGCCAGTGCGGCGATTTTAAGGGTGTTACCGAGACCGTTGATAAAGAATTTGTAGCGGTCATCGGTGATAAAAGTCTTTTCGAAATTGCGGACCATGTTTGCCGCCCATTCGGCGACGTCCGTGTTCCACCACTCGGTCAGACGCTGTATTAAATTGGCCGGAATGGCTGCATACATATACTTCACTCTTTCTGATACGACCGGCAGGAGGGATTATCTCCCTCCTGCCGATCGTACATTTAGGTGGGGTTGTTAAGCAGCGAATAAACCGCTGCTCTCAAGATACAGATTATGCCGCAGAATCCGCGGAATACTGGATCATCCAATTGGCGATGGAACCGTTGTTGATGAGTTCGGTGAGGACTTCGTCGACAAGCGCTTTCAGCGCGGTGTTTTCTTTTGCGATGGCGATGGCGTAGTTCTCTGCATCAAAGGTGCCGTCGGCATAATTCAACGGGATGGCCTTCAGACCTTCGTTGGAGTTGACGATGTTCATTGCGGTATCCTTGTCGATGACAACGGCGTCGATCTTGCCGTTTTTGAGATCAACAGTCGCTTCCAGTGCGTTCTTATACTGAATAAGCGAAGCGCCGGAATCCTTCAGACAACCGTTGGCGATAGCGTCGTCGATGGCATAGTCACCGGTTGTGGACAGCTGGACACCGATTTTGGCGCCGGCCAGGGTCTCAAAGTTGGTGGTGATGGTATCATCGGCGAGCAGAACGATGTACTGCTGGGTCTGGACATATTCGACCGAGAAGTTGACGGACTCTTTGCGCTCATCGGTGACCGAGAAGCCGGAGATGCCCAGATCGCATTTGCCCTCTTTGACGGCGGCGATGATGTTGTTGAATTCGACGTCGCTGACTTTCAGCTCGACGCCCAGTTTGGCGGCGATGGCCTTTGCGATTTCGATGTCAACGCCGGTGATTTCCGTGCCGCTGTAATATTCATACGGTGCGAATGCGGCATTGGTGTAGACCGTAAGATAGCCCTTAGCCTTAATCGCATCGATTTCAGTCAGGGCGATTTCTTCGGAGCTGACTGCGGAGCTTTCTTCGGAACTGACGGCAGAACCGGCTTCGGAACTTTCTTCGCTTACGACAGAAGAAGCTTCAGAGGACTCGGGAACGCTGCTTTCAACCGAGTCAACAGAGCTGGTTTCGGAAGGGGTGGATTCGACAGAAGACGGGGTAGATGTAACCGACGAGGCCTCGGAAGAAGTTCCGGTGCCTGCACAACCCGCGAAACCGATGGTCGCGAGAATGAGGGTCAAAAAGATTGCGAGAAACTTTTTCATGATGTAATTTCCTTTCGAAATTCGTGCAGATTTTGCCGTTGTCTTGCGGCAAACTTCATCGATAGGCGATGATGAAGGTAGTTTACACTATTTTGAATAAAAATGCAATAGCTTTTGAATAAAAATTCGAATATAACTACAAATATACTATTTTAAGCATATAAATCCAATGTAAAACTTATAAATATACATTTCAAGGGGCGCGAAAGCGTATAAATTTACATTATCGTTGCGCTTGACATATCCGGCAGGAATTATATAATAAATGTAACCGTAAAACGGTAAGGAGATTTATCGAAATGAGTTTTGTATTATCATGCTTTGCGGATGAGATCGACAGCGATCTCTCGGTACAGATTCGGGAGATGAAACGAAACGGCATCGGGCATCTGGAATTGAGGGGTGTTGACGGTAAAAATGTCGCCGATCTCACCGGGCCGGAACTGCGCGAGATCAAAAAGCGTCTGGATATCGCAGATATTCGGGTGTCTGCCATCGGTTCGCCGATCGGGAAAATCGGAATCAACGACGATTTTACACCGCACATGGCGGCTTTTGAGCGGATGCTTGAAGCCGCAAAGATTATGGGCGCGCGTTATATCCGGATTTTCAGTTTCTATATGCCCAAAGGGGAAGACCCGCAAAAATACCTTGAACCCGTCTGTGAACGGCTGGAACAGTTCAAGCGGAAGGCAAAACCGTTGAATCTGGTGCTGCTGCATGAAAACGAAAAGGGGATTTTCGGAGACATCGCTCCGCGGTGCAGACAGCTGATGGACCGTCTGAGCGACGAGAATTTCAAGATGACCTTCGACCCGGCCAACTTCGTACAGTGCGGCCAGCCGGTCATGGAGGCGTACCGGCTGCTCGTTGATTTCGTCGAATACGTCCATATCAAAGACGCCAAATTCTCCGACGGAAGTGTTGTTCCGGCGGGATACGGCGACGGCGAAATCGAAGTTTTGCTTAAAACGCTTTATGAGAAAAGCTATGACGGCTTTTTGTCGCTGGAGCCGCATCTGGGAGAATTCAAAGGCTTTTCCGCATTGGAACAGGACGATAAGAAACTGAGCTTTGACAGTAGCATGAACGCCGCCGGGCGTTTCGAACTCGCGGTCAATTGCCTCAGAGACGTGTTGAAAAAAGTAGAAGCGTAAGGAAGTATCAATTCATGGAAAAGAAGATCAAACTCTGCGTAACGGGCTATGGCAACATCGGAACCTTACACTGCAAACGCATCACCGACGGCGTCACACGCGGCGTCGAACTTGTCGCGATCTGCGACAACAATCCCGCAAAAATTGAAGCCGCGCGCAAGCTGTACGGCGAGAGCGTAAAATACTTCGACAGCGCCGAACAGGCCATCGCCTCAGGGGTCTGTGACAGTATGCTGGTGGCTACGCCGCATTATGCCCACCCCGAAATTACGATCAAAGCGCTCGAAGGCGGTTTGAACGTGTTGTGCGAAAAGCCGATCGGCGTTTATACCTCCGCAGTGCGGAAGATGAACGAGGCGGCGCAAAAGAGCGGCAAGGTGTTCGGTATCATGTATAACCAGCGCACCAATCCGCTGTATCAAAAATTGCGTAAAATGATCATGGACGGCGAACTCGGGGAGATCCGCCGCGTGATTTGGATCATCACCAATTGGTACCGCTCCCAGAGCTATTACGATTCGGGCGGATGGCGTGCGACATGGGCAGGAGAGGGCGGCGGCGTGCTGCTCAATCAAGACCCGCATCAGCTCGATCTTTGGCAATGGCTTTGCGGGATGCCCAAACGCATTCATGCACACGCCTATAACGGCAGACACCGCAATATCGAGGTGGAAAATGACGTGACGGCGTTTGCGGAATACGAAAACGGTGCGACCGGTCTGTTCGTGACCTCGACTTTCGAGACCCCGGGCACCAACCGACTCGAAATTTCAGCAGATAACGGCAAGGTCGTCTTGGAAAACGACAAGCTGATTTTTACGAAAAACAAGGTCAGCGAGACCGAATGGAATCAGACCTGCAAAACCGGTTTCGGCGAACCGGAACATGAGGTGATCGAGATCACGGCGCCCGAGGTTGAGGAGTGCCATCTAGGACACGCCGGTATCCTGACCGATTTCGCATCGGCGATTTTGAATGGTACGCCGCTATTGGCACCGGGCATCGAGGGCATCAGAGGTCTTTCCATTTCAAATTCGATTCATCTGTCGGCATGGACGGGTGAGTGGGTCGAACCGGAGCATATCGACGAAAAACGCTTTGAGATGCTGCTTGCGGAGAAGATCAATGATTCGACCGTAACCAAAGACAGCAGCGGCGTCACCCTGAACGCCGAAGGAACTTTTTAATAAGTAGGGAATGGTCTTGACCATTCCGAATGAAAAAAGATACAAAAATTCGTCCGCCGAAAGCAGTTTCGGCGGGCGAATTTTTAGTATTTAATCATTCTTTTTCTTTGCTCTCTTTCAATGCTGCCATATAACCTGCGGCGATGATGCCTGTCGGTAATGCAATAATTGCAATTCCGATAAATGAAGATAACATGCTGACGATTTTTCCAAATGCACTGATGGGATAAATATCTCCATAACCGACGGTTGTCAATGTCACAACTGCCCAATATACAGCATCGAAAAAAGTGTTAAAACTCTGTGGTTCTACTGAAAACATTACTAAAGCACAAATAATAATATATCCAACTGCCAAACCGGCGACGGTGCAAAGCGGTTTCTTTTCATTATGTATTACTTTTTTAATGATCTCAAAACTTTTAGAATACCTCAGTACCTTCAATGACCGGAACACTTTCAAGGATTTTGCGAGACGGAGTAATCTGAATAATTTGAATCCGGAACCCAGAATGGTGAGCGAGGGTAGAATTGAGAGTAAATCAATAACAGCAAATGGAGTAATGGGATAATATATAAAAGCATATTTTCCATGCTTTATGAATTTTAAATCAGCTGTTCCCCATCGAAGCAGATAGTCAATAATAAAAATCACAACAGTGATTCGGTCAATCCAGATAAAAATATTGTATGTTTCATGAAAACAGAGTGGTAAGATACTCGCGACGATGGCAATCAACATAAAAGCATCGTAAATGCTGCTTATCTTATCATTTTCACCTGCAACTTCGATGATTTCAAATATCCTCTTGCGCATATCTTTCACCCTTTGCCCATTTTTTTACATGATATCATATATTCTGATAAAAAGGAAGCGCCCGCCTAAACGGCGGGCGGATTATACTTAAATATTATTACTCATCCTGCGCAGCGGGATTGGTCAGATTCGGTTCCTGAAGCCCCTCCGGTTTTTCAGGGGTTTCGTAAACAGCATTATAGATGCGCTTGACATGTTTTCCGCCCGGAAGCATCACAAGGAACACCGCCGCTAAATTGGTCATATACCCGATCATGATGATTGCCCGAGCCGAGAAATAGTCGCCGAGTGCGCCGGAGACGAGCTGCCCCACGATCATGCCGAACGAAAGCAGCATCTGAAACGATCCGTTGAACCGGCCTCGGTAGTCGTTTGGAATATAACTCTGAGTCGCCGAGATGCGGATGTTGAACGAGGTGACCGACAGCAGGCCGGACAGAAACATTAACGCGATCATCACTCCGACCGGCGTGAACAGATAACCGCCCTCGAGCACACAGGTCGTGATATAGACCGTCAGGGCGATGGCGAATTTCCGCTTTGGCGGCAGCTTCATCTTGTAGTGGAGGAATCCACCCACCAGCCGTCCCATTAGGTTTGCACCCATCACAAAAGTGTAGGCCATAACGTCCAGCCCGGGCGTGGTCTTAAAATAGGGCAGGGCAAGCGCACCGGTGGAATAGGAGAGGTTTGCGATCAGAAAATAGGCGGTGATGACCAAAAGCCCTTTTTCCGAACGTATGTAATCAACGCCGGCTTTGAATTCATTAAAATAATATTTCGCGGTGAATTTCTGCGTACGGTGCTGAACATGTGTTTCGGGGGCCTTGATGAATACCTCCATAATGGCTGCAATCAAAAAGGTGGCGGCGTTGAACAAAAACAGCGGCGCGATATTGCCGAGTTTCTGGTAGGCAAATGCGGCTACCGGCACCATGACTGCGGCAAGCGGGTAGATGATGCTCGAAATCGAATAGGCCTTGGAGTAGTGTTCTTTTCCGATCAACTTGGGGTACAAGCTGTCGTAAGCGGTCTGATAGACACTGTCGATGGAACCGATTAAAACGGCCAGCGCCAAAAACGGCCAGAAGCTGAAGATGTTAAAATGCAGCAGGAAAAACAGCCCCAAATACAGAGCTGCCGACAAGAAGTCGAGTGTATAGATGACCTTGGCACGCGGGAAATTGTCCAAATACGGGCCGGCCACCATCGGCATGATGATTTTCGGCAGGTTGTAGGCCACCATGAACAGCGAGTATAAAAAGATCGATTGGGTGTAGTCCAGCACCAACAGACCGATGGCAAAGCCGCTGATGGCGTTGCCCAGCATCGAGATCACCGTTCCGACAGTGATGATCGTAAAGTTTTTATTCCAGAGCTTTGAAGTGCTCAATCTTTAACATCCTTTATGCTTTATTAATGCGCTTCTTACACTCGTCAGCTCCCAGCACCTGCATAATGGTATACAGATCGGGGGTCTGACTGCGGTTTGTAATGGCAATTCGGATCATCGCCGCCACGTCGGAGAGCGGGCCTTTATAGGCGTCCGGATTGGCTTTGTAGAGTTTGGTGTCGGAGGCATAGCCGATCTTGTCAGCGACCTGCTTGACTTTGGAGAACCAAATATCGCGGTCATCCGTATCATCAAACAATAAGGCATATGCGGCAAGCGCAGCCTTAAAGTCGTCGGCGGAAAGCGTTCCGAGGTCATAGCCGTCCTTGATATCGGCATAAAAGTCCTCATTGATGAAATAGCCGAAATAACTGCGTACCATGCTCCAGTTGGCGATGTCCTTGCGGGGTTTGGGCACTTCTCGGTCAATATTAAAAATTTCGCGCCAATGCTTCGGGTCGCTTCCGGCGATTTCCGCCATCTCGGGATTGAATAGCTTGGCCCAGGCGAGATAACGCGAGAGCACTTTCTCGGCGGAAAGCAGCGATATGTAATTCTTACACACGTCGTCGAGCTTGTTCCGATCGAACACCGCGCCTGAAACCGACATATTCTTGGCGCTGAATTTATAATCGTCAATCGGTGATTTGGGGTTGGCGCGCCGCCAGTCCTCAAAGCCGGAATTGGCGATTGTGTTCAGATATTCGAGCACGGCGTCTTTGTCATAGCCCATCTCGTGGTAAAAAATCAAACCGAACTCGGGGTCTTTGCGCTTGGAGAGCTTGCGCTTATTTCCGTCGTCGATGATGCTGAGCGGTGCGACATGGGTATAGCGGGGTTGTTTATAACCGAGCGCACGGAACATTTCAACGTGGATCGGTGCAGAAGCGATCCACTCATCACCGCGCACCACATCGGTCACCCGCATAAAGTGGTCGTCGACCGCGTGGGCAAAGTGGTAGGTCGGGATACCGTCGGATTTGAGCAGCACCACATCCATGATATTCTGCGGAAATTCCATCGTTCCGCGAATGTTGTCGGTGATGCGGTCGACCTTTTTGGCATCTCCGCTGCTGCGCAGACGGATGACATAATCTTTGCCCTCGGCGAGATTCTTTTCGACTTCTTCGAGCGTCAGATTGCGGCACTCAGCCCACTCGCCGAAATAACCCGGCGCGGGTACGTTCGCTGCCTTCTGCTTTTCGCGAATGACATTGAGCTCTTCGGCGGAGCAGAAGCACGGATAAGCCAGTCCCTGCTCAATCAGCCATTTGGCACAGGACTGATAGAGAGCCTTGCGTTTGCTCTGGGTGTAGGGGCCGTAATCCCCTTTTTCTTCGCCGTTAAGCGAGGGTCCTTCATCAAAGAAAATTCCGAATTCACCCAGCATTTTCACGATTTTAGCGACGCCGTCTTTCACCGTGCGTTTGGCGTCGGTGTCCTCGATGCGCAAAAAACAGACACCGCCGCTCTGGTGCGCAAGCCGCAGATCGACATTGCAGGTAAAAACGTTGCCGAGATGCGGCAAGCCGGTCGGACTGGGCGCAAACCGGGTTACTTTAGCCCCCTCGGGCAGCGTACGCAGGGGATATTGATTTTCCCAAACGGATAAGTCGCTGTTGACGTTGGGCATAACTAAATCCGCGAGTTTTTGATAATCCATTCGAATAACCGTCCTTTGCTGTTTATTGAGCCGTTTGACTCAGATCCATCCGCATGATGATATTCAGCGATAAAATCAGATCTTTGGTGTTGACCGAGGCGTAACCGCTGTGTTCAACCAACAGGGCACGCGCTCCCTGAGACTTGGCATAGCCGTATAAATATCCCTGACGCGTGCCGTATTCCTCGCTGACGTGCGCAAGGCCTAGATTTGCCGCAAACGCACGCCCGAGTTCGGCGTCGCCGTAAGATTCGTCATACCAGCCGTGAAAATCGATGAAGACGTCGGGGGAGAGTTCTTTCATCAGATTTCGGAGAGCAACCGTTTCCTGGGCTTTGAATTGCCCCTTGAGAAAATCGCGATTCATATCGATACCCTGGGACTGCCCACGCCCGAATTTTTCTCCGCCGTTGCGGTTCATGACGCCGTCGGGATTGACCATCGGCACGATGAACAATTCCGCATCCTCGAGATATTGGGGCTTGAGGCAATAGAAAAATGCGATCTGATAGGCCTGTTCGGCCAGATAAGCGCCGTCGCAGGAGGCCTCGCCCTCATAACCGTGAATCGCAAAGGTCAGCATGACTTTTTTGGTCGGCTCACGGTTTGGATTTTTGATATGATAATAGTAGAGCGGACGGCCCAGAACGCTTTCGCCGTATTGAATCAATTCCGGAACAATCGTATTCTCATCGCCGAACGAGGTGAAATAATCATCCAAGTTCTCGATCTCGGAGTAGAGCGTTTTTGTCAGCTCCAGCAGCGACTCATGCGGTGTGAAACGGCCTGCAACGGCGTAGACATCCTTTTCCTCGGTGGTGAATAAAAATATCTCGTCGGTCGTGTAGCCCTGATCGATCAGCGCTTCAACGTCGCTGTAGGTGAATCCCAGTGAGAGCATCATCTGCCGGGTTTCCCGGGTATAAATACCATCGAATCCCACCGTTTCCGGAATACCGAGTTCGGCGAAGAAATCCAATGGGACGGAGGAAATCTCCGAAGAGGGATGTGCATTCGCTGCAATGGAACTGGGAGCGGTGGTATCCGCACAGGCACAGCAAAAAAGTAGACAGGCCAGCAGCGGCGCAAGCAGTCGAGTGGATGTCATGTTGTCTATCTCCCGCGTTTTGTTATCTCAAAACCGACGTTTCTCGAAGATCTGGGGCGGCGGTTCAGGACTTATCTTTTGCGCTATCTTGGCCTTTTATGATGACATTCATATAATTATAAGGGATTTCGATGCCGTTTTCGGGGAAAACCCTGAGAATTTCCTTTCTCAGATCGCACAGCATGACGAATCCGGAACCCGGATCGGCCGACCAGATAAATCCGCGCAGTGCTACGCCGGAATCTTTAAATTCGACCACCCGCACGACCACGACCGATGCGTCTGCTTCGATTTCTTGGGGGCTTCTGGCGTCAATGCAGTTGGGGTGTGCGAGCGCAAGTTCCTGCAGTACGGAGACGGCTTTGTCAATATCGGCGGTATAGGCGACATCGACGTCGAGGTAATTGCAGACCCGCGTTTCGCCCAGCATCCGGTTTTCAAGTACGGAGCTGTTAGTCTTGGCGTTGGGTACGATGATCCGGTTATTTTGAAAAGTTTTAAGCACTGTGTGGTGCAGGGTGATGTCCTCCACGATACCGGTCACGTCGATATCCTTGATCGTGATGATGTCCCCAATCACAAACGGTTTAAAAATCGAGATAAACAGACCGTGGACGAGATTTGAAAAAGCCTCCTGCGAAGCCAGGCCGATGATCACTGCCAATACGCCGGAGGTTGCCAGCAGAGAGACAGTCAGCGTCTTCAGGGGGAGAATCTGGAACAATCCGCCTGTGACCGCAATAATATAAACCAGTGCGCGCAGCAGATGTCCCAGCAGCGGGTAGGTATTCTTTTTGCCGCGTTTTTCTTTTTCCTTTAAAATACGGTTGATAATATGCAGTAAGATCCAAGCTGCGATAAAGACGCAGATCCACACCAGCAGCGTCGTAAAGATGCCGCCCTCAAAAGTGGTATTTGTTTTTTCGTTGAAATCCAGAATCCACTGCCAGAAGTCTTTCACGATGGGCGCTCCTTTCTCTGAGATAGGTAAAACAATTTTTAGGTATTATTCCTTTTTTGGATGCGGTATTTGCCGGTGTCCGTGTTGTGTTGCACGGCAATATAGATTACCCAGCCGAGCAGTGCGCCGAGGGTATTGAGCCACAGATCGTCAATGTCGGTGCCTCGTTCAAGCGGGAATTGTGCCAGTTCGATGGCCAGCGAGGTCAATAAGCCGGATAATAGTGCTTTTAAAAACGAGGGTTTTCTCCACAGCAGACAGGCGAAAAAGCCAATGGGGACAAACACCAGGATATTTCCGACGATATTGATCAGAAAGAAATTGATTTTGCCGCGTTCGATGGTCTCGATTTCAACGAGCCGGAATACGTCGAATAATTTCAGATTCAGGCCGCCTCCGCCGGGTCGGTGGACGATCTCAAAACCGGTGGCCGTCAGGGTGATTTCAGACAGCACCGTCTGGGAGACCAATCCCACAAGGAACATCACGAAAATCACCATTAAAATTTCCCGGCACCGGGGACTGATCAGATTGCGTTTTTCCAATTGCTTTACGCGCAGCCAACGCCATAATAGGATGAACGGCAGAGAGATCAGCATATACGGAAGCATGTTCAGGAAATATCCAAATGCTGTAGCCATTGCCGTCCTCCGTGTGTGTTATTGGGGTTTGTAAGATGATTTCAGTGATACTGTGCGGATAAAGATGGGATCGTCTGAGAATTTTGTATCCCGGCAGAAGTATCCCTGCCGCACGAACTGGAACTTGTCACCGGGTTTCGCTTCATTCACACAGGCCTCGGCATATCCGTCGGTGGTGATTGAGGAATTGTGGTTGATCACGGATTGTTCGAGATCGGTGTTGTACTCGGTCTCGAGCAGACGATCCAACAGCCGGCATTTGATCGGGAAAGCGGTCTTGGCATCCACCCAATGGATGGTGCCCTTGACTTTGCGGTCGGCACCGGGCGTTCCGCTTTTTGTGTCGGGATCGTAGGTGCAGTTGATCTGAACAACTTTTCCGTTTGCATCTTTAACGCAGCCGGTGCATTTGATGATATATGCACCCATCAGCCGGACTTCATTTCCGGGAAAAAGGCGGTGAAACTTGGGCGGAGGAACCTCAAAAAAGTCCTCGTTTTCAATATATAGTTCCCTGCTGAAATGGACCGGGCGTGAGCCGAGTTCGGGTTTTTCCGGGTTATTCGCAATCTCAAACTGTTCGGTTTGACCTTCGGGATAATTGGTGATAACAAGTTTGAGCGGATTGGTCACCGCCATCACACGGCTGCATTTGAGTTTTAGGTCCTCACGGGTGCAGTAATCCAAAAAGTCAATCTCGATGACCGCTTGTGTCTTGGCTACGCCGGTTTTGATGCAGAATTCGCGCAGGGCTTCGGGGGTGACGCCTCTGCGGCGAAGACCCGACAGGGTGGGCATACGGGGATCGTCCCAGCCGTCGACAACACCTGTTTCAACGAGTTGGCGCAAATACCGCTTTGACATGACAGTATATGTCACGTTGTATTTGGAAAATTCGATCTGACGCGGCGGCTGGTCAATAAAACCGGTTTTTAGCAGCGACCACTCATAGAGCGGCCTGTGGTCTTCAAACTCAAGTGAGCACAGCGAATGAGTAATACCTTCGATGGCATCCTGCAGCGGGTGGGCATAGTCGTACATCGGATAGATGCACCACTTGTCGCCCTGGCGATGGTGATGCGCGAACTTGATGCGGTAGATAACCGGGTCGCGCATATTCATATTCGGTGAGGACATATCAATCTTCGCACGCAGCACATGGCTGCCCTCGGGGAATTCGCCGTTTTTCATGCGCAAAAACAAGTCGAGGTTTTCCTCGGGTGTGCGGTTACGGTAAGGACTTTCGACGCCCGGCGTGGTCAGCGTGCCGCGGGTCTCGCGGATCTGGTCGGGTGTGAGGTCGCAGACGAATGCGTCCCCGTTTTTAATCAAATCGAGCGTCAGCTCGAAGGTCTTTTGAAAATAGTCGGAGGCGTAAAAAAGATGATCCCATTTTGCCCCCAGCCATAAAATATCATTTTGAATGGATTCGACGAATTCCTCTTCCTCTTTTTCGGGGTTGGTGTCGTCAAAGCGCAGATTAAATTCACCGCCGTATTTTTTGGCGATGCTGTAACTGATCATAATGGCTTTGGCGCTGCCGATGTGGATATAGCCGTTGGGTTCCGGCGGAAAACGGGTGTGTACCTTTTTGACAAAACGGCCGGTGCGGTAGTCCTCTTCGACGAATGCCTCGATAAAATTCAGAGGGGTTTTTTCGGCGATGTCGCTCATTTCTCAGATCTCCTTTTTGCCAATCCTTACGCAGGAACTGTGCGGAAGAAATTAACCTTATAATCATAGCATATCCGGCCTCGTTTTGCAATATTTTGACTTTAATCATTAAAACAATTTCGGCAGGATGTGTCGATTCGATTGAATTTGAGGGTAAAATATGCTAAACTGGATCAAAACGGCAGCAGTACAGCTGCAGCCGATTTCAGTAAATGAACGCGCGGAGGAACTATCTCGGTATGGACAACAGATTAGATGCTTTTTTTGCAAAACTTCGTTCGAAAAAAGTTGTTATCATCGGTATCGGCGTGAGCAATACGCCACTAATTAAATTATTATTAAAAAAAGGCGTTCCCGTCACGGTTTGCGATAAAAAAGACGCAGACGCACTCGGACAGATTTGCGATGAAATCCGCTCCTGGGGCGCAAAACTGCTGATCGGAGACGAATACCCGGAACAATTCGACGCCGACGTTATTATCCGTGCACCCGGGGTTTATTTCGATTCGCCCGCGCTTGTCGCCGCCAGAAAACGCGGCGTTGTCGTGACCTCTGAAATGGAACTGTTTTTCGATTATTGCCCTTGTCCGATCTACGCAGTAACCGGCAGCGACGGCAAGACGACGACTACTTCGATTATCGCCGAATGTCTGACCAAACAGGGCAAGCTCGTCCATTTGGGCGGCAACATCGGCCGCTGTCTGTTTGACAAGGTCGAGGAGATGTCGCATAACGATATTGCGGTTGTTGAATTGTCAAGCTTCCAGCTGATGTCGATGCGCAAAAGCCCGGACGTCGCGGTCGTAACCAATATGAATCCGAATCATCTCGACATTCATAAGGATATGAACGAATACATCACCGCCAAGAAAAATATTTATCTCCATCAAAACGCCTTCGGACGCTGCGTGCTGAACGCCGAGAATGCGATTACCCGTTCGTTCGCAGGTGAAGTCCGAGGACAGACGGCGTTCTTTTCCTCATCGAATCCAGTGGAAAACGGCGTTTATCTCAAAGACGGAAAGCTCGTCCATGTCACAAACGGCGAGGAGGAGGAGATTATGGCCGCCGACGAGATTTTATTGCCCGGCACACACAATGCCGAGAATTATATGGCAGCCTTTGCCGCAGTCTGGGGCGTAGTCGACGTCAAGGTGATGTCCGAGATTGCAAGAACCTTTAAAGGCGTCGAACACCGCGAGGAATTTGTGCGTGAACTCGACGGCGTGAAATATTATAACGACTCCATCGCAACCACCCCGACCCGTACCATCGCCGCACTGAACGCTTTAAAGCAAAACGTCATTTTAATCGGCGGCGGATATGATAAAAAAATCCCGTTTGAACCGCTCGGAAAGCCGGTGGCCGACACCTGCAAAGCCGTAATTTTATTCGGTGACACCGCGAAAAAAATAGGTGATACTATCACTGCCACACCCGGTTATAACGCAGAAAAAACGCCGATTTTCTATGTCGGCAATATGTTTGAAGCGGTACAAAAAGCCCATTCGCTTGCAAAAAGCGGCGATTTTGTCACGCTCTCGCCCGCCTGTGCGAGTTTCGACCGCTATCCCAATTACGAAACCCGCGGCGAGGAATATAAGACGCTCGTGAATAAACTTTAGGGGTGGTATATTGAACACGAAAGAACTCCTTGCGAAGCTCTGTGAGCCGTTCGGCGGTTCCGGCAGCGAAAAGGGTATCAACGATGTGATCTGCGGTATTTTAGAAGGTTATAAGACCGCGACTGACGCGATGGGCAATCTCGGGGTTGAAATTGTCCCCAAACGCGCCGACAGACCGGTCGTCATGCTGACCGCGCACACCGACGAAATCTCGTTTATTGTCAATGAGGTGCGCGGCGACGGCACGCTTTCGCTCGGTACGGTCGGCGGTATTGACCGCCGTACGCTTCACGGTGCAAAAATCGCCGTACATACCAAAGACGGCGAAATCACCGGTGTCATCACCAGCGGCGAAAATGAAACCAGCCCCAAAGATAATATCACCGCAGAAATCGGTTATAAAAAAGATGATTCGCCTGTCAGACAGGGGGACCGCGCGGGTTTCATCGCACCGGTTTTTGAACTTTCAAACGATGTTTTGTGCGGACACGCCCTTGACGACCGCATCGGGTGCGCCGTAATCATCAAAGCGGCACAGAATCTGGCCAAAAATCTCAATATCGGCGTCTATCTGCTGTTCGCGGTGCAGGAGGAAATCGGCTGCCGCGGCAGCGGTGCGGGTACGCACAACATCATGCCCGACATTGCCATTGCGATTGACGGCAGCTTTGGTGAAAATCCGATTGCCGATTCGTCCAAGACCGGAAAGAGCGGGGAGGGGCCGATGATCGGCGTGTCTCCGATCTTATCCCAAAAACATACCGACGGACTGATCATAGAGGCCAAAACGCGGAAAATCCCTTACCAACTTGAGATTATGGGTGGAGGAACCGGAACCGACAGCGACCGCATCACCTTCACCGACGGCGGCGTCGAGACGGCGCTGGTTTCGGTGCCGATGCGCAATATGCACACTGCGGTTGAGACCGTTCTGGTCTCCGATATCGATAAAAGCGCGAAATTGATTGCGGCTTATATAAACACGCTGGGAGGTGCGGCGAATGTTTGACCTGATCGAAAAACTGGTCGCCATTGACGCGCCGACCGGGCGGGAAACCGCGATGCAGTCGTTTTTATCTGCTTATCTGAATAAAAAATGCGAATTTTACATCGATATTCTGGGCAGTGTAATTGCCCATCGTCAAGGCAATGGCCGAAAAATCATGCTCACCGCTCCGATGGACGAACCGACCTTTATTCTCAAAAAGGGCGAAAATCCGTATTATAAATTCGAGACGGTCGGAAAAGCAGGCACGGCACAGCTGTTC
This sequence comes from Oscillospiraceae bacterium, assembly GCA_035380125.1. Classification (NCBI taxonomy): domain Bacteria; kingdom Bacillati; phylum Bacillota; class Clostridia; order Eubacteriales; family Oscillospiraceae; species Oscillospiraceae bacterium. The sequence goes on along the minus strand of DAOSWV010000024.1, from coordinate 33,580 downwards.
GGCAGAAAGTTGAAGTTCGGCGATAAAAAAGGCGTCGTTGCGGTCTGTCCGGTGCATCTTTCAAACGGCGACGACAAGTTGCCGAAAACGGAGTCGCTCTATTTCGAGTATTATGACGAGCCGGAACAGGGCACTTTCGGCGTATTCGACTCCGAATTTTTCACCTGGGGAAAAGATAATGGAATCATCGGCGGGAAAGCGCTTTCCTCCCGTTCCGCAATCGCCGCCCTGTTAAAAATCCTTGACGAACCGGGTGATGATGATCTGTATTTGGTATTTGCTGCGCGCGGCAACCTCAGCGGCGGAGGCGTCAAAGCGGCTGCCGAGACAATCAAGCCCGATATCGCAATTGTGGTGCAGGGTTATGAGAGCGGCACGCTCGATTCCGAAAAAGAGCCGGAACTTGCGCTGCCGGTCATCGACAGCGGCGCGGTTCACGACGAAGAACTTTTAAAAGAAATCAATACCGCCGCCGAGAATTCGGAAATTAAAATCGTCATTCCTACGGCGCGTTTGAATTGCCCCGCGGGAATGGTCGCTCAGTGCGCGGGCGGTATTAAAACGGCATTTTTGGCATTGCCGACACGGCTGCTTGGTTCTGATACCGAGAGCTGTCGTAAAAAGGATGTCGAAGCGCTCTCCAAACTTCTGAACGCGGTGGTGCAAAAATGAACGGAAAAGTCCTTTCCGCCGCACAAAAAGCGGATCAAAAAATCAAACCGCAGTTTGAGAAAATCGAACAAACCGAACGCATCTGCACCGAGCGGGTTTTAAAAGCATTTTCAGAAAATCGGGTCAGCGAAGCGCATCTGCTGGGTACGACCGGTTACGGCTACGGCGATCTCGGACGGGAAACGCTCGACAGGGTCTATGCGTCGGTTTACGGCACCGAGGACGCCTTTGTCCGTGTTCAGATGGTCAGCGGTACCCATGCAATCGCCACCGGATTATTCGGTGTGCTGCGCCCCGGTGATCAAGTACTTTCCATCACCGGACAGCCGTATGATACGATTCTGCCGACGATTTTGAAAAAAGGCGGCGGGTCGCTTGCCGACTTCGGCATACAATTTGACTGGCTGGAGTTTGACGGGACATTTGATCTCGATAAAATCCTCAAATCAACAGATGGAAAGAGAATGATCTACATTCAGCGTTCACGCGGTTATACCCTGCGGCGTTCGCTGACTTCTGATGACATCACGGAAATCACCAATTTGATCCATGCGAAATATCCGGACATCATCGTATTTGTCGATAACTGCTACGGCGAATTCGTCTGTGAGAGCGAACCCGAAGCCGATTTACTGGCGGGTAGTTTGATTAAAAACGCAGGCGGCGGCCTGTGTCCCTGCGGGGGGTATCTGGCGGGAAAAAAAGAGCTGATCGACGCTTGTGCCGATCGTCTGTTCGCGCAGGACATCGGGCGCGAAGTCGGAGCGACGTTGTTTCAAAACCGCAGCATGTTCATGGGACTGTTCATGGCGCCGCATGCGACCGCGGAAGCGCTCAAAACTTCGGCTTTCGCGGCTGCTCTCTTTGACGAACTCGGTTTTGAGACCGAACCCGCATATGACGCACGGCGCGCCGACATCGTACAGCTGTTAAAACTGGGGAATCCGGATTTATTGATCAAGTTTTGCAAAGGGCTTCAGAGCGGTTCCCCGGTCGATAGCCACGTCAGCCCCGAACCGTGGGATATGCCCGGTTATGACAGCAAGGTCATCATGGCGGCGGGCGGTTTTATCTCGGGTTCGAGCGTCGAAATTTCAGCCGACGCGCCGCTGCGGGAACCGTTTGCAGTCTGGCTGCAAGGTGGATTGACCTTTGCGAGCGGGCGATATGCAGTACTTCGTGCCGCAGAAGCGATCTTGTCATAACATCGTGTCATTGCAGCTTTGACTTATATCGGCATAAGTGGTATAATCTGTCCATATTAGAAACAGCGGTTCGGCAGACGAGCCGTAAAAAGAGCGGGTGTGACATTGAACGGGAGCAAACAGCGCGCTACGGCGACGATTCATCTTTCCGCGCTGCGGAAAAATTTCCAATATATCAAGGCTTTGACCGGCGGTAATTGTAAAATCTGCGCGATGGTCAAGGCCGATGCCTACGGCCACGGAGCGGTCGGTATAGCCGAGGAATTGGCACGCTGCGGCGTCGATTATCTCGGTCTTGCCGATATCTACGAAGCGCAAACCCTGCGTGAAGCGGGTATCGAGACTCCGATTCTGATGATGGGATATACCCCGAAATGTGATATGCCCCGTCTTTTGGAATATCAGCTGACGCAGACTGTTTTTGACTTGGATTTCGCCGAGACGCTCAACAATACCGTCGGGGGCCCCATTCGCTGCCATTTGAAAATCGACACCGGTATGGGGCGGCTCGGATATGTCTGTCCCGACGGTTTTCCGACCAAAGACCTGCTGCGGACGCTGGAACTTCCGAACCTCGAGTTCGAGGGGGTCTATACCCATTTCGCCAAAGCCGATGAAACCGGCAGCGACTTGACCCGCCGCCAGTTTGAAAATTTTATGACGGTGCTCGGCAATCTAGAATGCGCGGGGCATACTTTTCAAATCCGTCATGCGGCCAATAGCGCCGCGATTATGAATTATCCCGAAATGCATCTGGATATGGTGCGTCCGGGGATCATGCTTTACGGATTGATGCCCGACGGAAGCAAAAACAAAAATCTCGCACCGATTCTCGACTATGCCGGTGCGGTGGAACTGGTCAAGGAAGTCGAAGCCGGAACCACGATCAGTTACGGCGGCACCTACCGCTGCGAGACCGATAAGCGCATCGCGGTGGTCAGTTTGGGTTATGCGGACGGTGTCAGCCGGACACTTTCGAACCGCGGTTTTTTATTGGTCAACGGAAAACGCGCCCCGATTCTCGGCAAAATCTGTATGGATCATTTGATGATTGACGCGGATCATTTGGGCAATATTGAATGCGGAGCGCCCGCCTATATTATCGGCGGCGGCAAGGACGGAAATACCGCTGACGATCTGGCAGAACTTGAGGGCACCATCAGCTACGAGGTTTTGTGCCGCATGGTCGGCAGCCGGGTCAAGAAAATCTATTCGGAGTAAAGTTTGAAAATAAATTTTCAAACGAAGGAGTTTTATCCTCAGGAGAGAAATTCAAATCTCAATGAAAGACGAGCAAAGACATGAGCACGACGGTTTTAAAGGTCATCGCAATCATCTCGATGTTAATCGATCACCTCGGCGCCTCCGGGATCGTGCCTGTAGGCACCCCCTGGTATACCGTCTGCCGCGTCATCGGGAGGCTGGCATTTCCGCTGTTTTGCTTCTGTGTTGCCGAGGGACTCAAACACAGCAAGAACCGAAAAAAATATATCCTGCGGTTGTTTATTTTCGCTCTGATCAGTGAGATACCATTTGATCTGATGGTTTATAAAACCTGGTTTACTTGGCAAAGTCAAAACGTCATTTTCACATTGCTGCTTGCCGTGGTCGGTATTACGGTCTTTGAACAACCGGAGCTGCTCGGTAAAGTGATGCAGAAATACGAAAAAAACCCCGACACGTATGCCTATCAAAATGCCGATTGGGTTGTCAAATCGTTTATTCTGGGCATCTGTGCGCTTTTGGGCTTCATTTTAAAAACAGATTACGCCTGGTTCGGCGTCTGTTTGGTCTATGTGATGTATTTCACGGGCAGGTTGTCAAAGCCTAAACGCTATTCGATTATCGCTGCGGTTTTAATCGGTTACGGTTTAATCAACACGCTTGCGGGTGCCGGAATGATGACTGCTTTATACTGGCTCGCGGCGAGTTCTTCATTGATCTTCATCATGATGTATAACAACCGGAAGGGTAAAGGGTTAAAGTATCTGTTTTATATCTTCTATCCGGCACATATGCTGATCTTGGCGGTTTGTTATTTTATTATGAACCCGGTAATGCTTTTTAAGCTTGGTATCACGCTGGGTATATCCTGAACCAATGAGAGGTGGTTTTTTATGGAATTCAAAGAACTAAAAATTGAACAGCTTGATTTTAACCCGTTTGAAATGATCGGCGGTTGGGCGTTGCTTGCCAGCGGAAAGCCGGATAATTTCAACATGATGACAGTGAGCTGGGGGCAGGCCGGCGTACTGTGGAACAAAAACGTCGTGACCGCCTATGTGCGTCCGCAGCGCTACACCAAGGGCTTTATGGATACCAACGATATCTTCACATTGAACTTTTTCGACGCGGATTGCCATGACGCTCTGTCGCTGTGCGGCAGCAAGAGCGGACGGGACGTCGACAAGATGAATAAAAGCGGCCTGACCGCAGAACATCGGGGCGGGGCGGTTTTGTTTACCGAGGCCAAATTGATTTTGGTCTGTGAAAAGCTCTATATCGGGCAACTTGAAAAAGACGGATTTTTAGACGAAAAACTGGTCACGGCCAATTATCAAAAGGCGGATTTCCATACGTTTTATATCGGTGAAATCAAAAAGATTCTCTCGAAATAACAATTCGGGAAACTTGACTTCGGATTGAAAGGATGTCCATGAAAATGGGTTTTAAAAAGGCGGTTTTGGAGAAATCGGACAGCACAAAAATTCAATTTCTGCGTTCGCTGGTGGTCGGCGGTATCGCTACGGGTGTTGATGTCGGTATTGCGATGCTGCTCATCTACGGTTTTTCGGTCAACGAACAGTTGGCCGCCGCTATCGGATTTACCTTCGGACTGGTCGTCAATTATCTGCTCAGCGCGCTTTGGGTGTTTCGCAAGTCACAGGTTACCAACCGGTTTGGCGAGTTTGTGGTGTTTACGATCATCGGATTAATCGGACTCGGCCTCAAGGTCGGATTGATTACGCTGTTTGTGCGTTGGATGGAAATGCCGTTTTTTGATGCGTGGTTTTTTACTAATTTAAATGAATTGATTCGTAACATCGCGGCCACTATGATCGTCTTTATCTTTAACTTCGCAGCAAGGAAGTTGGTTCTGTATCGCTATAATCCGGAAAAAGAAGAGAACAAGGAGATAGAAAAATGAAACAAGTAATCGTGATCGGTGCGGGTCCCGCGGGGCTGACTGCGGCGGACGAGCTGCTGCGCAGAGGCGGTTATGAGGTGACCGTGCTTGAAGAAAGCGATGAAATCGGCGGCATCTCAAAGACGGTGCGTTATAACGGCAACCGTATGGACATCGGCGGACACCGGTTCTTTTCCAAATCCGATGAGATTATGAAGCGGTGGGAGCAGCTGATGCCGCTGCAGGGCGCATTGGCCATCGACGACAAGCTGCTTGACAGGGAGAGACCGGTATATCCGGGTGGACCCGATCCCGAAAAAGAAGACCGCGTCATGTTGGTCCGCCACCGGGTCTCACGCATTTATTACTTAAAGAAATTCTTTGACTATCCGATCTCGATGAAGGCCTCGACCATTAAGGGGATGGGTTTCGGGCGTACGATGAAAGCCGGATTTTCCTATTTAAAATCGGCAATGATCAAAAAGCCGGAAACCTCGCTTGAAAATTTCTATATTAACCGTTTCGGTAAGGTGCTTTACGGAATGTTCTTTGAGGGTTATACCGAAAAGCTCTGGGGCCGTCATCCGTCCGACATCTCCGCCGACTGGGGCGCACAGCGGGTCAAGGGTCTTTCCATCCGCACGCTGCTCAAAGATATGTTTTCCAAAGCATTCGGCAAAAAGAATAATCAAAACGCCGAGACCTCGCTGATTGAGGAATTCTGGTATCCCAAGTTTGGCCCCGGTCAGCTCTGGGAAGGCCTTGCCGACGATATCGTAAAGCGCGGTGCGGTTTTGAAAAAGAACTGCGGTGTGAAACGGCTGATCGTCGAAAACAGCAAAGTCACCGGTGTGGTCTGCGCAACCCCCGACGGCGAAAAGACAGAGAGTGCGGACATTGTGATCTCGTCAATGCCGCTGCGCGATCTGGTGCTGGGCATTGAGGGCGAAAAACCGTCTGATGAGATGATCCGGATTGCCGATGGTCTGCCGTACCGCGATTTTGTGACGGTCGGCTTGCTTGTCAAACGGATGAATCTCAAAAACGAGACGGATATCAAAACCCTGGGCAACATCGTGCCCGATTGCTGGATTTATGTGCAGGAGACCGAGGTCAAACTGGGCCGGATCCAGATTTTTAACAACTGGTCGCCGTACATGGTCAAGGATCCCGAACATACCGTCTGGATCGGATTGGAATATTTCTGCGCCGAGGGCGACGATTTCTGGAATATGCCGAATGATGAGCGGGTGAAATTCGCGGCAAAAGAACTTGAGAAGATGGGCATCATCGGGGCGGAAGACGTACTCGACAGCCATTGCGAGCGGGTCAAGAAAGCATATCCGGCTTATTTCGACACCTACGCCGAGATCGACAAACTGATCGATTATCTCAACTCAATTGAAAATCTATACTGCATCGGTCGTAACGGTCAGCATCGTTATAATAATATGGACCACTCGATGATGACCGCAATGGTCGCCGTTGACGCCATCGAAAACGGCGGTGAAAAAACCGCGGTCTGGAGTGTCAACACCGAAAAGGAATACCACGAGAAGAAGGAGTCGGAGGAGGGTAAATAGGTGAGCGCAGTATCGCTTCGCCCAACCGAAAATTTTAAGTCGTACACCCCGTATTTTGTGGTTTTCGGAGTTGCGGCTTTTATTGCCGCGTTGGTTTTTGATCCGACCTCGTCTTCTTTGATCGGTATAATCGGGGCGATTGCACTGACGATCCTGGCTGTAATTATTACTGCGGGGCTTGCGGTGAAATATCGCAGGACAGAGGGATTTGCGACCTATTTGGTTGCCGGTATCGCTACGGTTTTGATTTTTGCGCTGACGTTGTTCTTTATGCCGAAGTTGGAAAACGCAACAGCGATTCTCGCCTCTTGCGGCGTCATGATTCTCATGATTTGGTTCACGGTCTTTTCCGTGAACGGAAAGCTGAACGCGGAAAGGGCGATCTTGCTTTTACTCGCCGCGGGGTTTCTGATTCGGCTGCTTTACGGTCTGAATACGCCGATCACCGTACGCCAGCACGACGTCGAGCAGTTCGGCGTCGGATACGGCCATGCCGGGTACATCGAATATTTCTTCAATAATATGAAACTGCCCGATTTCGATCCGACCACGGTTTGGCAGTTTTATCATCCTCCGCTGCATCACATTTTAGCGGCGTTTTGGCTCAAAATCATGACCGCTTTCCGGCTGCCTTGGGAACGTGCACTGGAGTCGATCCAATTCCTGACCGCGTTTTATTCGGCGGCTTCGATGATCATCTGCGTCAAGATTTTCGAGATTCTCGGATTGAAGGGCAAAGGTTTGGTCATCGCCACGGCGTTGATTGCATTCAGCCCGTCGTTCATCATTTTTTCGGGCAGCATCAACAACGATATTTTATCGATTACTTTCACTTTGGCTGCGATATATGCCACATTAAAATGGGTTAAGACGGGGAAATGGTCTGACATTATTCAAATCGCGCTGTTCATCGGGCTCGGTATGTCGACAAAACAGTCCATCGGCGCCATTGCGCCGGCCATTGCGTTGGTTTTTATATTCGAACTGATGGCGAGAAAAGGAGAACGTCTGCGGATGATCGGCCAGTTTGCGGTTTTTGCCGTGATCTGTATCCCGCTGGGTTTGTGGTGGCCGGTGCGCAATCATCTTTTATACGGTTCACCGTTGGCGTATGTCCCAATGCTCGCCGAAAACAGTTTTCAGTACATCGGCAATTACAGTTTCGTCGAGCGGTTCCTGTTTCCGCCGTCGGTCAGCTTCAGCAGCAATTTCATTCTCTGGGGTTCGGCTTGGAATCAACCCACCTGTGAGTTTAATGTCTGGAGCGGCTTGTTCAAGACGGCTGCATTCGGGGAATACAATATTGCTTATGCAAGTTCGGCGGGAGAGTGGCTTACAACGGTGCTGGCGGTCGCCAACATCGCAATCGGATTGATCGGATTCGGCGCGTTGGTGTATTATCTGATCAAAAAGCGGTCGATGACGCCCCGGCAAAAACCGCTTATTTACGGCGTCTATGTGTTTGTTTTACTGTCGTATCTGTCGTTTTGCTATACCTTCCCGCACACTTGCACCATGAACATGCGTTATGCATCGCCGCTGCTCGTGATCGGCTCTTATTTCTTTGCGCGGCTGGCGGGGGACCTCTTAAAAAACGAAAAAAAGCCTGTCAAAGCGATCGGATATGGTATGGCCGGAATTACGGCGGTGTTCTGTATCTCATCGGCGATTATTTATACGACTTTGGGTGGCTGACCTATTGAAAAATATCTGAAAAAATGTTACTATAGAAAAAGTGGATGTCGCTTTTCGGCGAATTTTCCGCTTTTGGTTTTTGTTTGAAAATTTGATTTTCAAATAGGGGCATTTGTGCCAAAACAGGTATAAAATTGCACAAGATGTCCCGGTTTTACGAGAAAGGATGGACAAAAAATGGAATGTTCTCATGAAGTACAATGCATGAGCTATGTGAAAAAGGGCTGCAACCACGGCCCCGCGCCCATTCCCGAAGAAGGGCGTTGGGTACGGGCCTATGAGATCAAAGATATCAGCGGGCTCTCGCACGGAATCGGTTGGTGCGCACCACAGCAGGGCGCATGCAAACTCACATTAAATGTTAAAAACGGCATCATTCAAGAGGCGTTGGTCGAGACGCTGGGCTGCTCCGGCATGACCCACTCGGCGGCGATGGCGTCCGAGATTCTGCCGGGTAAAACACTGCTTGAAGCGTTGAATACCGACTTGGTTTGCGATGCGATCAACGTCGCTATGCGCGAGATTTTCAAACAGCTGGCCTACGGGCGTAGCCAAACCGCATTTTCCGAAGGTGGTCTGCCGATCGGCGCTTCTCTCGAGGATTTGGGCAAGGGTCTGCGTTCCCAGGTAGGAACCATGTTCGGCACACTCGAAAAAGGTCCGCGTTATCTCGAGATGGCCGAGGGTTATGTTCTCTCCGTGGGGCTGGATAAAAACAGCGAAATCATCGGTTATAAGTTTGTCCGCCTCGGCAAGATGCTCGAGGCCATACGCAAGGGCGTCGATCCGAAAAAAGCTTTTGAGGACAACGTCGGACAGTACGGCAGATACGACGATGCGGTCAAGAAAATTGACCCCCGTCAGGAATAAGGAGGCATCGATATGGCAGAATTTGAAGGAAAATCCAGAAGGATGGCCGGAATCGAGGCCTGCCTCAAGGAATATGGATTCTCAACGCTCGAAGATGCGCGCGACCTCTGCACAAGCAAGGGTATTGATCTTGAAAAAATCGTTCGCGGCGCACAGCCCATCGCATTTGACAACGCGGTATGGGCTTACACATTGGGCGCAGCGATCGCAATTAAAAAGAATTGCAAAAAAGCCGCTGATGCAGCCGAGGCCATCGGCATCGGCCTGCAGGCGTTCTGCATTCCCGGCTCGGTTGCCGAACAGCGTAACGTCGGCAGAGGCCACGGCAATCTGGGCGGTATGCTGCTCAGAGAAGAGACCAAGTGCTTCTGCTTCTTGGCCGGTCATGAATCGTTTGCGGCAGCCGAGGGCGCTATCGCCATCGCAAAGACTGCGAACAAGGTCCGCAAAGAACCGCTTAAGGTTATCCTGAACGGTTTAGGCAAGGATGCGGCATATATTATCTCCCGTATAAACGGCTTCACCTACTGCCGCACCGAGATGAACTACGAGACCGGCAAGGCCAAGATCGTCGAAGTCATTCCGTTCTCCGACGGCGACCGCGGTAAGGTTCGCTGCTTCGGCGCGGACGACGTGGTCGAGGGTGTTGACATCATGCGGCAGGAAGGCGTAGATGTCTCCATCACCGGCAATTCCACCAACCCGACGCGCTTCCAGCATCTCGTCGCGGGTACATACAAGAAGTGGTGCGTCGAAAACGGCAAGAAATATTTCTCGGTTGCATCCGGTGGCGGTACAGGCAGAACCCTGCACCCCGACAACATGGCGGCCGGCCCGGCTTCCTACGGTCTGACCGACTCGATGGGCAGAATGCACGGCGACGCGCAGTTTGCGGGATCGTCCTCGGTTCCGGCACACGTCGAGATGATGGGTCTGATCGGCATGGGCAACAATCCCATGGTCGGCGCGACGGTGGCCTGCGCGGTAGCAATCGAAGAAGCGTTGAAATAAGACAGTATAAAATAAATAAAAAGGCAGAGAGTAAAATCTCTGCCTTTTTTTTATTTACAATTTAGCGGTATGGATGTATAATTTATCCATCCCTTTGATTTTTATTTAACGAGGTTTTTATGTTGATGATCGAGAATGTTTTAAATACCGACGAATTGTTCCAAAACAAACTGGCATCTTTCGAACCGGTGACCGGTGGTAATGTCAATAAAGCATATAAAGTCAGTTGTGAAGGTAAGGCTTATTTCGTCCGAATCAACGGAAATCAGTCCAAATTGTTAGGTTTGGGAGGAAAAACGGAAGCAGATGCATGCCGACAGGCCGGTGAGATGAAGATAGCGCCGGTCGTATACAACAGCAAAAACGAAGATTTGTACCTCATTACGGACTTTTTTAAGGGAAAATGCCTCTCCAAAGAAGAAGCACGCCGTCCGGATATTATCAAAAAATACATGTCCGCCATAAAATGGATTCACACTGAAATTCATGTCGACAGACAATTCAGCATCTATGATTTAATTGACAAATACGATTCGTTTATCAAGCATTCAAGCATATCACTTCCGAATGATTTCGATAAGATCATGGCGAGATATGAGACTATAAAGAAAAAAAGATCGGCTGACAGACAATACGGAAACGTCTTTTGTCATAATGATATATGGCAAAACAACATTCTGTTCGACGGGGAAAATATATGCATCATCGACTGGGAACTCTGCGGTTACAGCGATGCTTTTAATGATTTGGCTCATATTCCGTGTTTGATTAACACGTCGTTTGAAGAGGAAAAATGGATATTGACATGTTACTTTGGGTATTTCGATATGGATATGTGGCACATATTACAGGACTTAAAGTATGTCTGTATGATCGAAGAAGCTGTTTGGTCTTTTTTTCACGCCGGAATAACGGATGATATGCACAATCAAAATTTTGATTATATAAAATACGGCAATCGAGTAACGGATATTCTTCTCAGCGGTAAAAATCATTTTTAATATAAAAATAATCAATCCTCTGTAAAGTTTCAAACCCCCGCTTTTTAAAAGCGGGGGTTTGGTTATTTGAATGCCCGGGCGGCGAGGAAACAAGACGCTCGGGCTTATATGTTTAAAACGGAAACGGCAGCGGCAATGGTTTTTTCCATGGCCTCTTTGCCGTATTTATCGACATCGGCTCTGTTTTTGTCACCGTGGGTCAGGCAGCCGGCGCCGTTGATGCAGCCGCCGACACAGGCCATTCCCTCGATGAAATTGCCGTCGGCTTTGTTTTTCTGGGCTTTGAGCAGCGCAATACGGCATTCCTCGATGCCGTCGCAGCGAACGGGTTTCAACTCAAATTCCGTCAATCCCTGTTCGAGCAACGCTTGTGCGACCGCATCCGAAAGACCGCCGCTGCGTGCGAAAATCCGTCCGAAATAGGAGGCGTTGTCCAATACGTCTTCCTCACACGAGGTGATGTCGAAATCGCGGCTGTCGAACAGCGCCTGCAGTTCTTCGAACGTGATCACGCTGTCCACATACGGGCGGACTTCCTTTTGCAGAAATTCCATCTTTTTGGCGGTGCAGGGGCCGATGAATACAATTTTCGAAGCCGGGTCGTTTTCCTTGATGAACTTGGCAATGGTTGCCATGGGCGAGAGGTTATGTGAGATATGCTGTGCAAGATCGGGGAATTGATTACGAATAACACCGACGAAAGCGGGACAGCAGGAACTGGTCAAAAAGCCCTTTTCATTTAATTCTCTCGCCTCGGAAAAAGCGACCATATCCGCGCCGAGGGCGGCTTCAACGACGTGGAAAAAGCCGAGTTTTTTGATTGCCGCAATTACCTGTCCCAGTTTCGCATAGACAAATTGACTGGAGATACTCGGTGCAACGACGGCGTAGACCTTATATTTCCGATTGTTATCGCTTTTTTTGATCAGATCAATCACGTTTAGAATGAAGGATTTATCGGAAATTGCGCCAAACGGGCATTGATAGACGCAAGCCCCGCAGGAGACGCATTTTTCGTTGTCAATTTTGGCGCTGCCGTCGTCATTGGCGCTGATGGCTTTCAGTTTACAGGAGTTTTCACAAGGACGCTTGCGGTTGACGATGGCAAAATAGGGGCAGACCTGTGCGCATTTTCCGCAGTTGACGCATTTGGACTTGTCGATGCGGGCTTTCTGATGCTCATCATAGGTGATGGCGTTTCTGGGGCAGGCCTCCTCACATCGGTGCGCGAGGCAGCCTCTGCAGGCGTCGGTGACGATATAGCCGCCGGCGGGGCAGTCGTCGCAGGCGATATCGATGACCTCGATGACGTTGGCGTTGTTTTTGTCGCCGCCCATGGCCAATCGGACGCGTTCGGAGAGGATGGCGCGTTCTTTATAAACACAGCAGCGCATGGTGGGGGTTTTCCCCGGGATAATTTCCTTGGGAATGGTCGTGATATGTTCAAGCAAATCGTCGTCCCAGGCATGCCGGGCGACTTCTTTGAGCACTTTGTATTTTAAATACTGAACTTTGGTGTCGAACTTTTGCAAGCATTTCGCCCCCCTAAAAATAACTCGTCTTAATTTTTTTGCCCATTTTCTCTAAACAATCGGCCAGTTCTTTGACAAGCTGCATCTTGATGGTGAAAGTGATCGGCAGATCGGAGTTCTGATGAGCGGGATTGACCGCTTTTCCGACAAAGAAGTTGATGTCGGTCGCATCTTCAAACAACATTCGGGCGATCAGCGACGCGCCGTCTTTTTTATAGCACCATTGCTCGAAGGACTTGTTGTCATCGAGATAGTTTTTCGCATATTCCAATACACGATTGATGGTAACAACGCCCTCTGTGACCAGTTCGGCGCCGTCGAGCTGTGCAACGGGCGGGATTTCGGGATCGTCGAACGATAGGCTCGGATGCAGTTGCTTATGCAGATAATCCGCCGCGAGCAGTGAAGTCGTGCCTCCGCAGACAATATGCTTCCCCTCTTTGGCAAAAAACAGCGACATCATCCTTTTGCAGTCGTCACGGTTGGCGGGCGGTCCGATGATCAGATTGACCGGTTCGCGTTTTCGGATACGGACGGTACAGACCGTCGCGTCGTCGCCCGGTTGTCCCTCGTAAAGTTTATTGGTTTCATCAATCAAGATGGTGGAGAGGGTTTTGGCCGTGAAACCGACGTGCCAAAAGGTGGTCATATAGTTGATAATGTCGTTCCGGCTCCAGCCGAAATTGTAGCTCAGTCCCACGCCTGCGTGCTCCACGCCGTCCGAAAAAGCGAGGAAGACGTCGTTTTCGCAGAGATCCGTCTCGGTTTTAATGATTTTTTTATCCGCAATACTGATCTCATTGAATGGCAGCTCACGGTTTTTCCCGTCACGAAGCATAACCACCTTGGGGTTGTCATATTGGATGATCTCGGCTTTCTGGTTGTTGACGATGCGAATCACGGTAAAGGTCGAATAGGCGATCCCACGGGTCGAGCAGACGGGCAGGGTGGCTACGACAGTTTCCACGGCGTCCTCCAGCTTCATTCCGGCGGCGAGCATCGTAGAGATGATTTTGGAAGTCAGAGTCGAAAGAATGTTGGCTTTGACGCCGCTGCCGAGTCCGTCCGCAAGCACGATGATTGTGGAGTTACCGTTATCGGGCTCCACGATTTCAATGTGGTCGCCGCAGAGTTGTTCGCCCGCGTGGTTGACGGCCAGATATCCGATATCGGTGCAGAGGTTATTTGCCGTCATATGAGATCGACTCCTTCAGCTTGGTCAGTGCGATTTTGGTTTCGGCAGCCGTTTCACCCAGCAGTGAAGCGATTTCCTGGACGATGCGCATCTGCTTGTCCACAACCCGGTCGGCCGTCTCAACCGTCTGTTGGCTGAGCGCTTCTTTGCTCCTGCGTTCGTTCTCCTCGTCGGTGACGTCCCGAAAAATCGAAATCAGGTTCCCGGATTTTTTATCAGGCACGATGGTGAGTTCCAGATAGCGGTCGAATTCGGCGTAGTAATCACGCTTATTGACCGTACGCTTGCCTTTTTGCAGGGCGTCGAGAAACACCGCCGGATCCATGACGCGGATCACGGGGCCGCCGAGTACGTCGGAGCGGGCGTTGATATTCAGCATTCTCATGGCCGCAGGGTTGATCTGCTGAATCTCGCACGCCTCGTTGACGACCATGATGCCGTTGGGGGTATTGTCGAGAATGTTGTTGGAAAACCGCTCGGACTTCTCCATCAGATAGGGCAGGCACATGTTGATTTCGGCTTTGCCTTGATAGACGGCGACTGCTTTGTCGCGGCAGGTGTCATATCCGCAGGTGCCGCAGTTCAGCTCGTCATCGGGTGAGAGTTTGCCCATTTTTTTAAAAATTTCATTGATTTCGGCCTCACTCGGACAGAGCTTTTTCACCTCAATGCAGGCGTGTTCTTCCGACAGCAAACAACTTTCCGGTTGTTCGATGTCAAAGTCCTCTGTACCTGCATATTTTGTGATTGCCTGATAGTGGCGCAGCGGGGAATTGTAATGTTTTTCTATAATCGGGCCGCCGATGCAGCTTCCGACACAGGATGACATTTCAATGAAACAATGATGAATACTGCCGGCGGCGATGTCATTCAAGACGCTTTTGCAGTTTTCTATCCCGTCGATGCTGAGATAGGTATAAGCGGAGTTCTTTTTCAGCAGGGTCTTTAAAATGCCGCCTGTGGTCGGGAATAACCGTGCCAAACCCTTGCCGTTCCGGTCATCCCCGCGTTCCAATTCAACTTCCGCCTTTTCCAACATAAACGTGAGTTCGTCGAAGGTAAGTGCGGCGTCGACGGAGCTGAGGGCAGCTTCATCCTTTTTGGAAATACAGGGACCGATAAATACGGTTTTGGCGTTCGGATACCGGCGCTTGATGTCGGCGCAGTGTGCCTGCATCGGCGTTACGACGGGCGCCAAATAACCCGCGAGCTGCGGATAATACTTTTCTACGAGCAAGTTAATGGTGTGGCAGCAGGATGTGATGATGATGTCCCGTTCACCCGAGAGCGCCAGTTTCTCATATTCGCGCTTGACCATCGTCGCGCCGATTGCGGTTTCCTCAGCATCGAAGAAACCGAGCTTCTTCAGTGCTTTTTGCAGTGCCGAAATCCCGCAGCCTTCGTAATAGGCGGCGAAGGAAGGTGCGATACTGGCAATCACCGGAGCTTCCTCTTTTAAAAGCACGCCCACAATCTCGGTTTCGTCGGCCACCTTTTTGGCGTTTTGCGGGCAGACGACATAACACCGGCCGCACAGAATACACTCATCGGCGATGACGTTGGCCTGATTGCCCGAAAATCGGATGGATTTAACCGGACAATTGCGGATGCATTTATAACAGTTTTTGCAGTTTGATTTTTGAAATTTCAAAAATTCGGTCATGATTTATTCAGCTTCAATCTTTTCATAACTTCCTGTTCGAAAAATGCTTTTGTTGTCTCAGGGGAGACCGAAAAGCTCTCTTCGTCGATCGTGACGTTGACGCCGCTTTGGCATTTGCCCATGCAGAAAGTACCCGCAAGATCAATTTGGTCCTTGAGATTGTTTTCCGCAATCAGATATTGAAGTTGTTCCACCACCTGGCGGGAACCTTTGATGTGGCAGGAACTGCCGATGCAAACGGTGATTTTCATGATTACAGCCTCCGTTTTATTATTCATAGTCCACGACGTTGACCCACCGCAGCAGAAATTCGCGCTCCTGCGGTTTGCCTTTGACCGACTGCGACGCGGCCACGATCGGCATCCACTTCTGAACATATTGCCGGGCGGTATCGGTTTTTTTGCAAAACAGGTTCAAATATTTCTCGGCGCCGTCAATGTCGCCTGCCAGCCAAAACAACAGATAGGTGCGGGCGGCATCGGCGGATGCGTTGCCCTGTGTGACGTGCGACCAGTCGAGGATATAGTGCGCGCCGTCGGGTTTGATGATGATGTTGGACGGATTAAAATCCCCGTGGCAGATTTTTTTATGCGTCGGCATTGCATCAAGGCGGGTATGCAGTTCATAGCGGGTGGTGGCATCCAACGTACTTTCGCTGATTTTTCGATTCATTTTGTCTTTAAGCTTATTGAGCAGAGGGGCTTCGTGGGAGAAGATCTCCGTCTGGATGTCGACGAACAGATTCAAATAGCGGTCAAAATCCTTCGGCTTTTCGTCCATCTGCTGTTGGAGCGTCTTGCCCTCGATAAACTCGGAGCGAATCGCCCATTTGCCGTCGAGTTTCATAACCTCGATGATCTTCGGCACATTCAAACCCGTCTCCTCGATGCGCGCCTGATTCAGCGCCTCGTTGAGAATGTCGGATTTCGAATAATCCGCATCGAATACCTTGAGCACGGTTTCACCGTCCCGGTAGACGGTTTTCCCCGTCCTGACGGCGATGATTTTGTCGGCGTTGATACTCATCCCATGTTCCTCCTTATATTAATTAAAATTGTTCAGATATCTTTATGTTCACCGTAATAGGCGTTCAAATACATCTGCTTGATCTCGCTCATCAGCGGGTAACGCGGGTTGGCTGAGGTGCACTGGTCGTCAAATGCCTGCTCGGTCATTGCGTCAAGCCGCGCCAAAAAGTCCTCTTCGTTCGCAACGTAATCTTTGATCGTCGGTTTGATGCCGATATAGGCTTTCAATTCGTCGATCTTTGCGATCAGTCCGTTCAGCTTGTCGGTATCGGTCTTACCCTTAATGCCCAGGTAATCGGCGATTTTGGCATAACGTGCAAGGGTGTGCGGGTGATCGTACTGCGGGAAAGTGCCCATCTTAACAGGGATATCAACCGCGTTATAACGCAGCACTTCATCCATCATCAGCGCGTTTGCGACGCCGTGCGGGATGTGGTGGAATGAACCCAGCTTGTGCGCCATCGAGTGCATCACGCCCAAGAAGGCGTTGGCGAATGCCATACCGGCCATAGTTGCGGCGTTGGCCATTTTCTCTCGAGCTACAGGGTCGGGTGTGCCGGAGCAGGCGCTGTCATAAGCACGCGGCAGGTATTCGAAAATCATCTCTAAGCTCTTGAGCGCGAGTCCGTCGGTGAAATCGGTCGCCATCATCGAGGCGAAGGCCTCGAGGGCATGCGATACCGCGTCGATACCGGAAGCGCTGGTCAGACCGCGCGGCGCATTCATCATCATATCCGCGTCGACAATTGCCATTTTGGGCATCAGTTCATAGTCGGCAAGCGGATATTTAACGCCGGTCTTTTCGTCGGTGATAACGGCGAACGGCGTGACTTCGGAGCCGGTACCCGCAGAAGTCGGAACCGCGATGAAGTAGGCCTTTTCGCCCATTCTCGGGAAGGTATAGACCCGCTTGCGAATATCCATAAAGCGCATGGCCATGTCCATGAAATCGGCCTCGGGATGTTCATACAGCACCCACATGATCTTGGCCGCATCCATCGCCGAGCCGCCGCCCACCGCGATGATCACATCGGGTGCAAAAGCGGTCATCAGCGCCGCGCCCTCTTTGGCGCAAGCCAGCGTCGGATCGGGTTCGACATGGGAAAACGTCGTGTGCATCAGGCCCATCTCATCGAGCTTTTTCTCGATGGGTTTGGTGTAACCGTTGGAATATAAGAAACTGTCGGTGACAATAAAGGCCTTTTTCTTGTGCAGGACATTGCCGAGTTCGTCGAGTGCGACGGGCAGGCAGCCTTTTTTGATATAGACCTTTTCGGGTGCGCGGAACCAGAGCATATTTTCTCTCCTCTCGGCTACGGTTTTGATGTTGAGCAGATGTTTGACACCGACGTTTTCCGAGACGGAGTTACCGCCCCAGCTTCCGCAGCCCAGCGTCAGCGACGGTGCAAGCTTGAAATTGTACAGGTCGCCGATACCGCCTTGCGCCGACGGAGTGTTGACGAGAATGCGGCAGGTTTTCATGCGTTCGGAAAAACGCGCGAGTTTTTCGGTTTCGGTCAAGGCATTCAGATAAATCGAAGCAGTGTGTCCGTAGCCGCCGTCCGCAATCAGGTGATCGGCTTTGTCAAACGCATCGTCGATGGTTTTTGCACGATACATGGCCAGTACAGGGGACAGCTTTTCGTGTGCGAATTCTTCGGATAAGTCCACACTCTCGACTTCACCGATCAAAATCTTGGTCTTTTCGGGCACTTCGACATTTGCCAGGGCGGCAATTTTATAAGCGGTCTGACCAACGATTTTGGCGTTCAGTGCACCGTTGATTAAAATGACCTTACGAACTTTTTCGGTCTCTTCTCTGTTCAGAAAATAACAGCCGCGATCGGCAAATTCCTTTTTGACCTGTGTATAGACTTTATCGAGGACGATGACCGACTGCTCGGAAGCACAGATCATACCGTTGTCGAAGGTTTTGGAATGGATGATTGAATTGACCGCCAGCACGATGTCAGCGGTTTCGTCGATGACGGCGGGTGTGTTGCCCGGGCCGACGCCGAGTGCGGGTTTGCCGGAAGAATAGGCCGCTTTGACCATGCCGGGGCCGCCGGTTGCGAGAATGATGTCGGCTTCTTTCATCACAAGGTTAGTCATGTCCAAATTCGGTGCGTCAATCCATGCGATGATGTTTTCAGGCGCACCGGCTTCCACAGCCGCTTCATGAATAATACGGGCCGCCTCGACGGTACATTTTTTAGCCCTGGGATGCGGGCTGAAGATGATTCCGTTGCGGGTTTTCAGGGCGATCAATGCCTTGAAAATTGCAGTGGAGGTCGGATTTGTCGTCGGAATGACTGCGGCGATGACGCCGATCGGCTCGGCAATTTTTTTCATGCCGAAAGCAGCGTCCACTTCGATGACACCACAGGTTTTTGTGTTTTTATAAGCGTTGTAAATATATTCGGATGCGTAATTGTTCTTGATGACTTTGTCTTCTGCGATGCCCATCCCGGTTTCTTCCACAGCCAGCTTTGCCAGCGGAATGCGCGCCTTGTTTGCAGCCGAAGCCGCAGCGAGAAAAATCCGGTCGACCTGTTCCTGGGTATAGAGTGCAAAGCGTTTTTGTGCCGCACGCACTTCAGCCAGACGCTGTTCCAGTTTTTCTACACTGTCGATGATCGGATAAGTGATTGCCTTCATACGAACCCCTCCTGATGTTTATGGCTTAATCATAACATCGGGAATCGGGTTTGTGAAATGCCTATCTTGAATATCGATATAACAATATCGATATAATACTATCTAATTGGAATTCAAGTTAAATTACGCTTGATTTTCATCAACTCGTCAATGAAGAGCTTGTCAACCTGAGACAGATGATAATCCTTTTTATAGATCAAAACGTCTTTATACTTTCGGTCATTCTCGGCGCAGACGCGCTGAACCAGCGAATATCTGTCCAGCAGCCGTTGCGGGATCGGCGAGACCCACATAAACGTGTCGGGGACTTCGGTCAAGAGATCCATCTGGCTGCCGCGTTCGAATACATAGATGTGTTTTTCCACATCATCGATGATCTCGTTCTTGCGGACGGTGCTCAACGGCAGCGAAGGGACAAAGGGATCGGCGTGGGCAATCTCGACGTACGGAGTCAAATCGCTGATAAAAATCTCTTTTTTCGAAGCGAGCGGATGAGATTTTGACATCAAAAGCATATAGCTGAATTCATAGATCAGTTCGGAGGCGAGTTCTTTTTCCTTAAGCACCTCTTTGAAATTTTTATCATAAGTCGATTGATACCGCAGAATACCCAGTTTATAATCCGCGTTTAAAATATTGCTGATTACGCGCTGGGTGTTGGTTTCCTTATAAAAAATCTCCATATTCTCGGCATGGTCGAGCTTTCGGATGAATTCGGTAAACGCGCAGGAAATATAGCTGGCCCGCGGAGTCGAAATTGAAAACTGCTGCGGGATCTTTTCGCCCTTTTGATACATGGCTTCAATCTCATCGACCTGTGCGAGTACCTTGCGGGCATAGCCAAGAAACTCTTCGCCTTCCAATGTGGGATAGATGCCTTTCGATGTGCGCTTAAACAGGGTGACGCCGAGTGTGCTCTCCAACTCCCGTATCGCACGGCTCAGATTCGGCTGGGATGTATACAACCGATCGGCGGCTTTGGTCATGGAGTTGGTCTCGGCGATTTCGACGGCGTATTTCAAATGCAGCAGATTCATAAGTTCTCCTCCGAATAGCCCTCACGCAGATGCTTTGAGAGAATGGCTAACGACGAAGCGAGATTTTCGTTTTCGATCAGCACATGTTCCGGCGCTTTCAATATGGTGGGGGCGAAGTTCCAGATGGCTTTGATACCACAGGAGATCAGACGGTCGCAGGTCTCCTGGGCAAACTCAACGGGTGTGGTGATGATACCGAGTTTGATATTTTTGTTCATACATACGACCTCAATGTCGCCGAGCGGCAGCACGGGTTTTGCGTTAATCAGTGTTCCTACCACTGCTTCGCTTGAGTCGAACGCCGCGATAATGTTCAGACCGTAATCCGAAAAGCCGCGATACGATAAGAGCGCTTTTCCGAGGTTCCCGGCGCCAACCAGAATGGTCTTTGTTTCACTTCCGTAACCGAGGCAGTATTCAATTTGCCCGATCAGCTGTTCCACGTCATATCCGGTCTTAGGACGCCCCGAACCGCTCACGGCGCCGAGGTCTTTTCGAACCTGGACATCGTTGAGGCCGAACGCCGCCGCAATAGTTGCGGATGAAATATTTTTTCGTGTGTTTTTAATGGTATTCAGATAATGCAGATAAACCGGCAATCTTCTCAACGTTGTGACCGAGATTTCTTTTTCTTTCAAAGGCAAGAGAATCACTCCATTCTGTTTTTACTATAACATCTTTTTTTAATAAGTCAATATATATCGATATAAAAATATCGAAATCCAACAATTACAAGGATTTACATTTAAACACGGGAGTGATATAATACTTGATGTTTTGAAAGGAGATATCTTATGCGATTGATCGTTCTGTTTGCAAAGATGATGATGCGCGCCATGGCCTCTATTCCGATTCTTGCCGTTATTTATGTGATTGTTTATTTTCTTATCACCGGAGTGAGCGCGGTCAGTACACATACATGGTTGATTATCGGATTGGCGCTTGCCGCAGTAGCGATTTGTATCGGTATCATTTATGCGGGTTGGGCGTTCCATGTGCCGATAAAGAGAGCGATTCATTCGGCACAGAAGAGAATTCGTCTTTCTTATTTTGAGAATACGGCTAAATTTGCATATGAGCGCCTGTTTGAAAAAGCAAATGAATATATAAAACTGTGGCGGAGTTCATCCGGGAAAATCAATTTATTCAGTATTTTCTTTTTGCCTGTTCGCTTTTTTGTCTTTGTTTCGATTTATATTGTGGGCTTTTTAGTTTTGTCGATTGCGATTTTGCTTTTTGCGCCGATACAGGCATGGATTTTTAAATCAAATCTAAAAGGTACCGGAGCTGTAAAAGTATAATAAGATATTCAAATCAGAATCTTTAAGAGAGAATGCGCTTAAACCGCATGTCTTTTCTTTTGGAAAGGACGGTGTTCAATATGATATATGACGTCGCAGTGATTGGTGCGGGCCCTGCGGGTTCGACGCTTGCCCGATTGCTGCCGGAAACGTTAAAATCCGTCATCATCGATCGGAAAAACGACGGGCCGGACAGCTTTTCCAAACCCTGCGGCGGCTTGTTGTCCACCGATGCGCAGAAATCGCTCTCGGCCTTTGCGCTGACGCTGCCCAAGGAATTTCTCGTCGATCCGCAGATTTTTTCGGTCAAGACCATCGATTTGAAAACCGGCTTGATCCGCCATTATCAGCGTTTTTACATCAATCTCGACCGGCATAAATTCGACCGCTGGCTGTTTTCGTTGATCCCCGCCTATGTGGAAAAACTCGAGGCGGAAGTCACCGATATTTCCCGGGAAAACGGCGTTTTTCTCATTATCTGCAAGACGCCGGACGGCAAAACGCGGCAGATCACAGCCAAACAAATTGTCGGTGCGGACGGCGCAAACTCGATTGTGCGCAGAACCTTTTTCCCGTACCGAAAGATGCGCAGCTATATTGCCATTCAACAGTGGTTTGCCGAGGCGCACCGAAATCCGTTTTACTCCTGCGTCTTCGATCCTGAGACTAGTGACTGCTGCTCGTGGTCCATTTCTAAAGATAATCATTTCATCTTCGGCGGGGCATTCAGCCCGAAAAACTGCCGGGAGAGTTTTGAAAAGCAAAAGAAAAAACTCGAAAAGTACGGTTTTAAATTCGGCGAACCGATCAAAACCGAGGCCTGCATGGTGCTGCGTCCGAAGTCCTTTTTCGATTTTACAACAGGAAAGGACGGCGTGTTTTTGGTCGGAGAAGCGGCGGGATTCATCAGCCCGAGTTCGCTCGAGGGAATCAGTTTCGCCATCGACAGCGCCACGGTATTGGCCGATGTGTTGTCGGGAAAGGCAAAAAATCCGGAACGCGTCTATCATATAAAAACGCGTAAAATCCGTTTGAAACTGTTGGCGAAAATCTTAAAATGTCCGTTTATGTATGGACCGATTTTGCGGCATTTGATTATGGCAAGCGGTTTGAATACGATCAAAGTCCGTGAATAACCGTTCGCTTGACATATATATTGAATATGGTAGAATAATCC
Organism: Oscillospiraceae bacterium; assembly: GCA_035380125.1. NCBI lineage: Bacteria > Bacillati > Bacillota > Clostridia > Eubacteriales > Oscillospiraceae > Oscillospiraceae bacterium. Next base: position 10,825 of record DAOSWV010000024.1, on the reverse strand, counting down.
CAAATAAAAGCAAAGGATTTGAGCAGATGAAATTTTCCGAAATGCAGTATGTCCGCCCCGATCTTGAAAAAATCGGCGCATCTTATGAAAAATTGATCGCACAGGTCAAAAACGCCGAAAATGCGCAGACTGTTTTCGACGCCATTCTGGAGCATGAAAAGGTATTGATGGACTTTTCGACGGCGCAGTCCCTTGTGAACGTTCGCCACTCCATTGACACCGAAGATCAATTTTACGACGCAGAAAACGACTTTCTCGATCAGGCGGGACCGCTATATGAAGAGAAGATGCAGCCGTTCGTTCAGGCGCTGCTCGACAGCAAGTTCCGTCCCGACTGCGAAAAGCGTTTCGGCAAGCTGCTGTTTGTCAATGCGGAACTGGCGGTCAAGTGCTTCTCTCCGACGATTGTCGATCTGTTGCAGGAGGAAAACAAACTCGTCAGCGAATATGACAAATTGGTTGCAAGCGCGAAAATCGAGTTCGACGGCAAGACGTTGAATTTGGCGCAGTTGGGGCCGTATAAGGAAAACGCCGACCGCGCTGTGCGCAAAGCGGCTTACGAGGCCGATGGCAGCTTCTTCATGGCTAATGCGGAGAAGTTCGACGAACTCTATGACAAGCTCGTTAAGGTGCGCACCGAGATCGGCAAAAAACTCGGCTACGAGACCTTTACCCCGGTCGGTTATATGCGCATGCAGCGCAACTGCTACACCCCCGAGATGGTTGATACCTTCCGAAAACAGGTGATCGACGATCTGGTGCCGGTCGCAAACCGCCTGCGCGAACTGCAGGCCAAGCGCATCGGGCTTCCGAAATTGTCGTTGTACGATCTGCTGTATACTTTCAAAGAGGGCAACCCGAAACCCGACGGCACATCCGACGAATTGGTTGCGGCAGCCGTGAAGATGTATCATGAGATGTCGGAACGCACCGGCGAGTTTATCGATTTCATGACCCAAAACGACCTAATGGATCTGTTGACCAAGCCCAAAAAGGCCGGCGGCGGGTTTTGCACGCTGTTCGCCAACTACAAAGCGCCTTTCATCTTCGCCAATTTCAACGGCACCCAAGGCGACGTCGGCACGCTGACCCATGAAGCCGGGCACGCCTATGCGTTTTACATCGCCGGAAACGATGAGATTTATGAGACCGCCGGACCTTCGTTGGACGCCTGTGAAATCCACTCGATGTCGATGGAGTTTTTCGCATGGCCGTGGCTCGAAAATTTCTACGGCAAAGACGCCAAACGCGCACGGCTGGCGCATCTCGAGGAGTCGGTCACGTTCATCCCCTACGGCACGATGGTTGACCACTTCCAACATATCATGTACGAAAAACCCGAATTGACGCCGGCACAGCGCCATGAAGAGTGGATGAAGCTCGAGAAACTGTATCGTCCATATATCGATTTCGAAAGCGTGCCGTGCTATTCGCAGGGTAGGGGTTGGCAGCGGCAGTCGCACATCTATGAGGTCGCGTTTTATTATATCGATTACTGTTTGGCGCAGAGCGTCGCGCTGGCGTTTTGGGCATTGAGCCGCAAAGACCGGAAGAACGCTTGGGAACGTTATAATCATCTCGTGGACTGCACCGGTAAAAAGACCTTTATCGAACTCTGCAAAGTCGCCGATATCAAGGACCCTTTCACCGACGGCTGTCTGAAACAGGTCGCATCCACCGCAGTCGACTATCTGAATCAATTATAAAAAATTTCCCTCTGCGAACGGGGTTATGATTCAAAAAAAGAACGGCGGGTTATAGCCCGCCGTTCTTTTTTATTCGATAAAATTTTATACTTTGTCGTTTTTCATCTTTCGGCTGAAAGCGAAAATTGAAATTCCCAGCATGACGGCCGCATAGCCGATCACCCACCACAAATCGGGCATGATGGCCGCGTAATCGCCCGAGAGCGCAGCTCTTCCGGCGTCGACGGCATGCGCAAAGGGCAGGGCATAGGCGATGGATTCAAAGGCGCCGCCCACGAGTTTCAAGTCAAACCAGGTGCCGGACAGCCACGCGCTGAGGTTCGTTAGTAATGCGCCGCAGATACCGCCGACCTGTTTGTCATTAAACACGCTGCCGCACAGCAGCCCGATGCCGATAAAGAAAATCATCGTCGGAATCTGCACGACAATCGAGAGCAGAATGTTCACCGTCAACGTCAAACCGAGTGCAAGCGCAAAAGCAAAGCAAACGGCGACCTGAACGAGCGCCATCGGGAAAATCGGCAATATGTAGCCCAAAATGAAGTCCGAAGATGTCATCGGCGAAGTGAACAGCCGCAGCAAAAACGAACCGGTGCGGTCTTTGGAGATCAACGTGGCGGAAAACAGCGAGACGAACGACAGACCGAACACCGCGATGCCCGGTGTGAGGTGGTCGATTTCAAACATCTCGATCGGGATATTGGCTTGAATCGCCGAGAGCAGCAGCATAATGGCGATGGGGAATCCGAGACCGAATGCGATATTCAGCGGGTCGCGCAGCATCTCTTTGCGGTTGCGGGAAGAAAACCACAGCATTCTCATAAAGCGGTCGCCTCCGTTTCGGTCGCCAATGCAATAAAGGCGTCTTCGAAATTTTTTGCGTTGGTTTGCGCAATCAGTTCTTTGGCGGTGCCGACGGCTTTCAGATGCCCGTCGGACATAATCCCGATACGGTCGGAGAGCGCTTCGGCCTCTTCCATGTAGTGGGTCGTCAGAATCATCGTGACCTTGCCCTTTAAAGCGCCGATGGCTTTCCAGAGTTCGCGGCGCGCGAGCACGTCCAACCCGAGGGTCGGCTCGTCTAAAAACAAAATTTTCGGGTCTGAGATCAACGCCATCGCAATGCTCAGGCGGCGTTGAAATCCGCCGGATAAGATTTTTGCCTTTTTGTCGGCGACCTCGCCGAGTGCAAAGGATTTGATCATGTTTTCGGCTTTTTCTTTAGCTGCTTTCTTATCCGCGCCGTAAATCCCCGCGATCAGTTCGAGGTTTTCACGCACGGTCAGATTGCGGGCGACGGCGGTCTCCTGCGGGGAGACATTGGTGTTCTCCTTGACCTTGTGCGCGGCCTTGACAATGCTGTCTCCGAGCAGAACCGCATCGCCGGAGGTCGGTGAACAAAGCCCCGAGAGCATTTTGATGGTCGTGGTCTTACCCGCGCCGTTTACGCCGAGCAGCGCGAACAGTTCGCCGTTTTCAATCGATAAATTCAGATTATCGACGGCGGTTTTATCTTTGAATCTCTTGGTCAGCCCGGTCGTTTGAATCGCAACCATCGCTTAATCCTCCTTGATTTCGCGCGCGTTCATAATCTGTTCGGCAAACGCCTGCAAAACGTCGCTTTTGACAATCCCGATGCCTTGCTGCTCATCGCCGAGCACCAACAGCATATCGCCCGGCTTGATGTTGAAGACATCACGGGCTTCTTTCGGGATGACAATCTGTCCCTTTTCGCCGACCTTAACGGTCCCGAAGACATATTTTCCGTTGGGTGCACTCATTCCCACACCTCCCACAAGTATGAAATGCAAGAATAGTATAACATGTATAAAAGCATATGTCAATAAATAGAGTAGGGGCGGATATTATCCGCCCGTCAATATGTACTGTTGTATTTTTATATTTGTAATAATTTATGCGGGCGGATAATATCCGCCCCTACATTGTGGTTACTTCCACACCCTCCGGTGCTTTGACATCAGTGGTTAGCTTTCCATTTTCGTTTTTCACTTCGACCAAGACCATGCCGCAGGGGGTGGGGAAGGTGCCGTGCGCGAATTTCAAGTGCCCGAGGTGCGGCTCGATTTTCAGCTTTTTGCAGCCGGGTTCGAGAATTTGAATGCCCAACACATGATGGGTCAGCCAAGGCGCGGGGCCGGACGCCCAGCCGTGACACAAACTGTGGCGGAAATTCTTGTAGCAATACGCGCCGAAATCCCCGTGGATGTCGTTTTTGCCCGCCGGGACAAGTTCGTCGATGCCCGCAGAGTTCTCCATCCAGTCGATATTGAAGTCCTCCCAGAAAGTCGTCGCGCCCATCTTCAGCATCCCGCCCCAGTATTCGCGCATCAAATCGAGCGCCCCGTCGGTATCGCCCGCCGCAGACATAGCCGCAAGCGTCCAATAACCCAAGAACGTCGAAAGACCCTTCGCACCGCCGACGGTCAGCAGATTCTGCGCGGTCTCTTTCGCGTCCGCAAGCCCGACGCAGACCAGCAGCGAACCGGCCTGCTTAGAGCCGCAGGGGTCTGGGATATGCTTTTTCAGCTTCGCGGCACAGGTATCGCAAAGTTCGGCGGTCTCTTGGTCGCCGAGAAGACCGCAGAGCGTTCCGCCTTTTTCAAATGCCAACAGCATCATGGCCTGAAGACCCGCATGGGTCGCGCCGGAATTCGCCTGATTCGGCCAGTCGATGAATCGTGCGTTCGGCAGCGTCTCCGAGCCGTTTTCGTCGATGTATTCGGCGAGTTTTTGCAGCAGTGGAATCAGATAGTATTTTTGCGCATTCAAATAGTCAAGATCGCCGGTGTAGGAAAACCACTCGTCATGCAGCAAAATCCACCAGATCGAATAGGAGGAAATGCCGTTCATCCAGCTGCCGACCGGGGTCTCGTCGCGCACCAGATCGAGCGATTTCGGAATGACGGGATTCGCGCCGAACACCGACAAAATCGTCATGACTTCGGTGTGCATATCGCCGATCCAGACCAGCCGGTCACGCTTGATGCCGTCCCATAGGTATTCCTGCATATTTAAATGCGCGGTGTAAGCCGCCGCCTTCCAAATCTGATTAACGACCGGGTCGTCGCACTCAAAGCTGCCGAGATAGTCAAGGTCACGGAAGATAAAGACACCCTGTACGGCTTTTAACTCGATTTTTGCGTCCTCGTCGAGCAATTCTATATAAACAAACCGAAAGCCGGTCTCATTGGTCTCGTTGGCCGAGAGAAAGCCGACATTCAGCACCATATCGCGGTTGGCATGGTCGTTGGTCGTATTCTTTTCTCCGATGGGCGTCATGGCTTCCATCGCCGATTCGCCGAACCGCACGCGCAGATTGACGCGCTTGCTCTCCGAACGGACGCTCTGGACATAGATTCGCGCTGCGCCGTTTAATTCGATGCCGAAATCCAATAGTACAAACGCTTTTTCCGAACCCGGTGCGTTTTCGAGCGCACAGACCTCACCCCTGACCAGTGTGATTTGCGAGGGTTTGGGCGCAAGCAGCGCTTGTGCGTTGGTAACATTGCCGCCGGTTGTCAGCACGCGGGACGGGGTCAGATAGCGGCGGACGCGGGGATCGGAATCGGTTCCCGCAAGCCGGGGAAATAAATCGGATATATTCGACATAACAGTCCCTTTCAAATTAGGAATTTTAAGATTATTATACACGCCGAATCTTCTGCGTGCAAGTCAAAATGCGTTTGTTGCGCGGCTTGCGGAAAACTGTTATAATAAAGTCCATAAATGAATCGGGAGGGATAGGATGAAACGAATCGGAACATTTGTCGGTCATGCGCTTTGTATCGGAAAAGCGCGGCTATTGTATGATTCCTTATGCCAAAATACCGATCTGATCGGGCAATACCAATTCACTGTTATGACGCCCGAACATTTAAATCTGACGGTGGAAGTACGCGGAATTGAGCAGATCAATTTCGACCTGCCCGAGGAATACAAGCCGATTCCTTTTGTCGATAAATTACTCGCCGCCGCCGAATTCGAACGCTGCTGCGACGATGAATACCTCTGGATCGACGTGGACAGCTGTTTTTTCAAAACTCCCGTTTTTCCCGATGCCCAAATCTGCGTCAATCCCGTCGATATGAAAAACATTGGTGTTTCATATGGCGAACCGCTCAGCCCGATGTGGCGATTGATTTATGATGATTTCGGATTGGATATTCACGGTGTCGGGTCTGTTAAAACAATCATTTCAAAAGATGAAATTTATCCTTATTACAATGCCGGAATGATTCGGGCAAAAAAGCCGGACGGGCTGTTTTCCGAAGTGCGAACGGCGATGACAGCGTTACTGAAAACCAATGAAATCAAAAATCAGATTTCATCACCGCTCAATCGGATTTTCTTTCATCAGGCCGTTTTTTCGTGTGCGATCATGAAAAAATACGGCAAAACGGTCAGCCCGCTGCCATACGGCGTCAATTACCCATTGCATCTGCGCAGTAAAGATACTACGCCTATCCCGTTGGAGGACATCGTCAGCATCCGTTACGACGACTATTTCGACGAAAACGAGCCGCCGGAACGCTGGGCGGATTTCTTCAAGGGCAGGGAAGACGCCTTAAAATCGGTCTGGTATTATCAAATGTGATTGTCATTCTGAGCGCAAGTCGAAGAATCTCGGCATCATAAAGGGGCAAACAAAAAACGGTATCGCAAAAGCGATACCGTTTACTTTTTCAATTTTCACTTGAGAATCTTTTTCAGCCGTTCCACGGCTTCTTTGGTACGTTCGGCGTTTCCGAATGCGGTCAGGCGAAAATAGCCCTCTCCGTTTTTGCCGAAGCCCGCGCCTGGTGTGCCGACCACCTGCGCTTTTTCAAGCAGCAGATCGAAGAATTCCCAGGACTTCATGCCGTTCGGGCATTTGAGCCAGATATACGGCGAATTTTTGCCGCCGCAGTACCAGATGCCGAGTTCGTCGAGCGCCGCGCCGATGACAGCGGCGTTATTTTTATAATAGGCGATCTGTTCGCGGGTCTGGCGGAAACCGGCGTCGGAGAAAACGGCTGCCGCACCGCGCTGGATGATGTAACTGGTGCCGTTGTACTTGGTGGTCTGACGGCGCTGCCAGCGTTTATTTAATGAGGTGCCGTCAAAGACAAGATCGCTCGGAACGATGGTGTAGCCGCAGCGGGTACCGGTGAATCCGGCGGTCTTGGACAGCGAACAGATTTCGACCGCGCATTTCTTTGCGCCTTCGACCTGATAAATCGAAGTGGGCAGGGAAGAATCGCCGACAAAGGCCTCGTAAGCCGCATCGAAGATGATCAACGCCTTCTGCGCAAGCGCATAATCAACCCACGCTTTAAGCGCGTCGAATCCGTAAACCGCACCGGTCGGGTTGTTCGGCGAACAGATATAAATCACGTCGGCTTTGACGCTTGGATCGGGCAGCGGTACAAAACCGTTGTCGTAATTTGCGTTTGAAAAAATCACCTTGTGTCCGGCGATCACGTTGACGTCGAGATAAGCCGGATAAACCGGATCGGGCAGCAGAATAATATTATCGGTATCCAGCAAATCCATAATGCTGCCGAGGTCGCTCTTTGCGCCGTCGCTGACGAAAATCTCATGATCTTCGAGCGAGATGTTTTTCTTGGCATAATATTTTTTCAGCGCGTCGGTCAGAAAGTCGTAGCTGTAGCAGTTGGTCTCGGGGCCGTAACCGCGAAAACCCTCGGGTGTGCCCATTTCACGGACGGCTTTGGACATCTCGGTGACAACCGCCTCGCAAAGGGGCAGGGTAACGTCGCCGATGCCGAGCCGGATGATGTCGGCGTTCGGATTGGCTTTTTTATATTCGTTCACCTTTTTGCCGATGTTGGCGAACAAGTAACTCTCGGGGATGTTATCGAAGTTGTTATTGAGCTTCATTTTAATCTCCTATAGTGAATTTATTCGACCTCGACGGTGCCGTCGAAGGCCTTGACTGCGGGTCCGGTCAGAAGGACCCGTTCGTCGGTGTAGTTGACGGTCAGATCGCCGCCGCGCAGATGGACGGTGATGTCCTTGCCTTTTTCGCAGATGCCGTTCAGCACCGCCGCAACCGCCGCCGCGCACGCACCGGTGCCGCAGGCCAGCGTTTCGCCGCTGCCGCGTTCCCAAACCCGCATCGCGATCTCGTTTTTGGCGATCGGTTTGACAAATTCGGTGTTGACGCTCTCGGGGAACAGATGGCAGGTCTCGAAAACCCGGCCCGTGCGTTCCAGATCCATCGTGTGAATCTCGTCGCGGAACAGCACACAGTGGGGATTTCCCATGCTGACGCAGGTGATCAGATATTGAATGCCCCGGAAGGTCTGCGGTACCGCAATGGCGGTTTCCATCGGCAGGCGTACCGGGATTTTGGCGCATTCCAGAATGGCTTTACCCATATCAACCGTCGCCCCGACGCAAACGCCATTTTCGATTTGCAGCTCAAGCGTCTTGATGCCGGAAAGGGTCTCGATCTTGACGACCGGCTTTTTGGCGATGCCGGTGTCGTAGATGTATTTACCCACGCAGCGGATGCCGTTTCCGCACATTTTGCCCTCGGAGCCGTCGGCATTGAACATGCGCATTTTGGCGTCGGCGACGTCGCTCGGGCAGATCAGAATCACGCCGTCGGAACCGACCGAAAAGCGTCTGGGGGACAGTTCAATCGCAAGTTTAGAGGGATTTTCGACTTTCTGGTCAAAGCAGTTGATATAGATATAGTCGTTGCCCGTACCCTGCATTTTTGTGAATTTATACAGCATCTTTGTTCCTTCCTTTCGTGCCGTTCCTCTTTTTAATCCGTTTTGTTTACCAAATCACCTTTGAAGCGATGTCCTTTTGAGCCAATGCGATAAAATCTTCGACAGGCATGGAGCCGATGTCGCCTTCGCCGCGTTTTCTCACCGAAACCGTGCCCTCCTCGAGCTCTTTTTCGCCTACAACCAGCATATACGGAATCTTCTGCAGTTGTGCTTCGCGGATCTTGTAGCCGATTTTTTCGTTGCGGGTATCGAGTTCGCAGCGCAGTCCGGCGGCGACGAGTTTATCGTTGATCGCCTGTGCGCCGTCAAGGGTTTTATCGGAGATCGGCAGCACCTTGGCCTGTACCGGAGCCAGCCACAGCGGGAATGCACCGGCAAAGTGTTCTGTGATGACGCCGATAAAACGTTCGATCGAGCCGAAAACCACACGGTGAATCATGACCGGACGGTGTTTTTCGCCGTCAGCACCGGTGTATTCGAGTTCAAAGCGCTCGGGCAGCTGCATATCCAGCTGAATAGTGCCGCACTGCCATGTGCGTCCGAGACAGTCGGTCAGATGGAAATCGAGTTTCGGGCCGTAGAATGCGCCGTCGCCCTCGTTGATGATATAATCTTTTCCCATCTCGGTGATGGCTTCTTTCAAGATATCCTGTGCGGAATCCCAGGTTTTTTCATCGCCCATGTGATCTTCAGGCATTGTCGAGAGCTCAATTTGGTATTTCAAATTGAACAGGGAATAGACCTCGTCGAACAGGGAAACCACGCCTTTGATCTCATCTTTCATCTGTTCCCATGTCATAAAGATATGCGCGTCATCTTGTGTGAAGCAACGAACGCGGAATAAGCCATGCAGTGCACCCGAGAGTTCGTGGCGATGGACAAGACCGAGTTCACCGACCCGCAGCGGCAGTTCGCGGTAGGAGTGCGGCTCGGATTTATAGACCAACATACCGCCGGGGCAGTTCATCGGTTTAATCGCAAAGTCCTGTTCGTCGATCACCGTGGTGTACATGTTGTTTTTATAGTGAGACCAATGTCCGCTTGTTTCCCAGAGCTGGCGACTCAAAATAATGGGCGTACTGATTTCCACATAGCCGTAACGCTTATGCACTTCGCGCCAATAATCAATCAGCGTGTTTTTTAACACCATACCTTTGGGCAAAAAGAACGGGAAGCCGGGGCCTTCGTCCATCAGAAGGAAAAGACCGAGATCTTTGCCCAATCTGCGGTGGTCGCGTTTTTTGGCTTCTTCGAGCATTGCAAGGTATTGTTCGAGATCTGCGGCTTTTAAAAATGCCGTGCCGTAAATGCGCTGCAACATCTTATTTTTGGAATCGCCGCGCCAATAAGCGCCCGTCGCCGAGGTCAGTTTGAACGCCTTGACCATGCCCGTGGCGAACAGGTGGCTGCCTGCGCACAGGTCGGTGAAATCGTCCTGTTTGTAGAAGCTGATTTCTTCACCCTCGGGCAAATCTTGTATCAATTCGACTTTATACGGCTCGTTTTTCTCCTTAAAATAAGCGATGGCCTTATCGCGCGGCAGGGTGAAGCGCTCGACTTTATAGTTTGCTTTCACGATTTTTTTCATTTCGGCCTCGATTTTTTCGAGGATTTCGGGCGTGATCGGGAAATCAACATCGATGTCGTAATAAAATCCGTCGTCGATAGCCGGGCCGATGGCGAGTTTGGCCTGCGGATACAGATGTTTGATCGCCTGTGCCAGAATATGCGAAGCGGTGTGGCGGAATGTCCATCTGCCATCGGGGTCGTCCCAGGTCAGAATCTGCAGGGTGCAGTCGTGGTCGATGATATAGGTCAAATCAGCCCGTTTGCCGTCGACAAGCGCGGCCAACGCGTTGCGCGCAAGTCCCTCGGAGATTGATTTGGCGACCTCGTAGCAGGAGATCGGCTGTTCGAACTGCAGCACTTTTCCGTCTTTCAGCGTGATGTTCATAGTTATGACTCCCTTCAAAAATAAAAACACCCCCGCAGGCAAATACCTGCAAGGGGTGAGAAAAATCTCACGGTTCCACCCTTGTTCATCAAAGAACCGAAAAAGTTCTTTAACCTTATTGGGGCTTCTTAACGCGAAGAGACGTCCGCGCCTATTGACGCCGTAAAGCGCTTTCGGGCGGAAGCTCGGGAGTGGTCGTACCGTTCTTGCGAAAAGCCGCTCACAGCGAATGCGGCTCTCTCTGATTCGTCGGACAACGGTCACATCTCCGTCAATACCTGTATAATATATTATATCACCGAAAAGTTGAAAATGCAATAGCGGTTTTGCGGAATTTTGGAAATAGTTTGTAGGTTTGTCAATGATGTGTTACAAAAAGGATAAAGAAAAAAGGATTACGG
>DAOSWV010000023.1 GCA_035380125.1 Oscillospiraceae bacterium | reverse complement strand
CCGCATTTGATGGCTTCTATATAATCGCCCGACATTCCCATGGACAGTAACATATCCTTATTATGAAATAATTTGTTCGAAATGTCAAGGGATTTTTCGGATATTTTTGTGAAATATTCCATTTTTTTTGACTCACTGCACCCAAGCGGTAAAATTGTCATAAAACCATCGAGCCGCAGCGAGGTCATCGTCAGTAGGTTTTCGCAGAAGTTTTCGGTGTCCTCGAGCCGTATTCCGTTCTTGTTGGGATCGTCCCCCACGTTAATTTCCGCCAACACCGGTAAAACAAGATTGCTTTTTTGCGCAAGATCATTCAACAACGCTCCGAGCCGCAGCGAATCCAATGAATCCACCGTGTCAAACAACCCGACGGTTTTTGCGGCCTTGTTGGTCTGCAAATGGCCGATCAACCGTAATGCAACGCCCTGATGGCCTGTGCGGTATTTGTTCTCGGCCTCCTGCACCCGGTTTTCGCCGATGTACTTCAATCCGGCGTCGCGTGCGAATTCATAAGCCTCCCGCCCGAAGGTTTTCGTGACGGCGCACAGTTCGATCTCTTCCGGTTTGCGTCCCGCTTCGATCGCCGCTCTCTCTATGTTTTCGCGTACCGAAGCATAGTTCATTAAGAATTGTTCTCTTTCCACTTTGCTGTATTCCATCCCCGAGGCTGTCCTTTCGAATATTTAAGATTTTGTGGTTTTGCGTAAAAAATAAAACAAGCACTTTGAGTTTGAATTTTATTTCCCAAACCTATAATGTCTTTCCGTCGGCGAGGTCCTTCCCCGTCACAATAACTTCGTCATAAAGCTGCAACCAGCCGCTGCTTCCGGTGTATTCGCAGATCGCATATTCACCGTCCGAGATCAGCACATTGATCTTGCGAAACACCATCTCCGGCCCGATAATTGCATACACTCCCGCCTGCTCGACACCGTTTTCATCGGTCACGGTTCGAATTGCACTGACCGGAACGCGCAGCCCTTTCACCGAATCGATAATAATTTCGGCCTGTTCTACCCGACACTCTCCGAGTTGTGAAATCGCATTGCGTGAAGAAACTTTTACGGCCGTATTTCCGGTCGTGCTCCCGTCTTTCTGTGCAGTCTCAATCACGGTTTGTACCTTTTCATCCGAAACGGCGGGAAACCGAATATAGAGTTTGGAGCTCGAAATTTGAATCGCTTTGGGCGTCGGTATGTTAAATACAAAATACCAGGTATAATCGGTCACGAGTTTGGGCTGTGCGGCAAGCGCCGAATTCTGACACTGAGCAATCAATGCATCGACCTTATCGCAGGAAAGTTCGGTCAACTGTGACGGTGAAAGCCCCTCCAGCCCGTCACTGTAATAAAAGAAATACCCCGAATCCGGCGCATATTGTGAGGAATAACTCCCCATGGTGTTTTTTAAAGATGCGATCTCCTGTTTCAGTTGGGCGATACGCCCGCTGTAATCGCTGTCGGTAAAATAGCTGCCGTAGCGGTTTAAAAGCTTGGTCAGCGTCCGACGCTGTTCATAAATTCCCCGCGCCCCGCCGTTTTTGGTGATTTCGTCAATACTGTCGAGGATGTCCTTCGTACCGGCCAAAACGGTATCCGGTGTCATCACTGCCTCACTGTCTGCGTTGGCGGTGAGCGCTTCCAAATCCTCAAGCTCGTCCGAGAGGAGCGCAATTTGCGCAGCTGCCTCAACACTTTTTGCGGATGAATAAATGCGTGCAATCTCCTCTTTCTTGGCAGTTCGCTCGCCGTCATCCAGCGAATAAACCACCGAACCGCCCGCATTGATTTGCAGACGGGTTTCGCTTCGAACAAAAACACCCGTCACGGGCACCGACATCTCGGCGTCGTACAGGTTTGCGGTATAGGTGGTATATTTCATGTCACCGGCCCGCACAATCAAAAGCATCGTCACGAAAACCGCCGCAACCGCAATTGCCGCAGCCGTGATGACGGTACGTTTTTTCATTTCGAAAACAACTTACTCGGACTCTTCTTCGTTGTCGAGCAGCGAAATCGGGCGTGCCGGGACGATCGTCGAGACGGCGTGTTTATAGACGAGACTTTGTTTTCCGTCGGTCTCAAGGATGATCGTGAACGCATCAAAGCCCTTCACGATGCCCTTAAACTGGAAACCGTTTTTTAAAAAGATCGTCACACCGATTTTTTCTTTTCGGGCACAATTCAGGAAAACATCCTGCAAATTCAGCGTCTTATTCATTCTTCTCTCTCTTTTCTATGTGAATTTCTGCCGACCTTTTTATCGGTATTTTCATTTTAACATATTATGCCGCATAATTGCAAGATTTTTGTAGAAAGGCCAAATAAATCGGCACCGGAGTCGGCGAAAATGCGATTTAAACCGATTTCTGCCCGCATCCAAGTGAGCTGCCGTTTGGCATAATTACGCGTGGCCTGTTTGATGCGGCTCTTTGCCTCATCAAGTGACTGTTTTCCGTCGAAATAAGCGAACAATTCTTTATATCCGATCGCCTGTGCCGAAGTCGGCCCCAGCATCGGGCGAATTTTTTGCGCTTCCTGTTCTAAACCCAGCGCAAACATCTCATCAACCCGTGCGTCAATGCGGGTATAAAGCGTTTCCCGCGATAAAAAGTTCAGCTGAACAGCGCAGATATCATAGATTTTTTCGCCGTGAGAAAGCTCATTTTGCCGGCTCTTGGTCAGTCCGGTTTCGGCTAATTCCAACCCCCGCAAAATGCGAGAACGGTCGTTTTCATGCAATTTAACAGCGGCTTCTGGGTCGATTTTCCGCAGTTTTGCAAGCATTGTTGCACCACCCGATTGATCATATTCCTTTTCCAATCGCATTCTCAGTTCGGGATCGGACTTTTCCCCGGTATAATTGATGTTGTGCAGTAATGTCGAAATATATTGCCCTGTACCCCCGACGACAATGGGCAGATGTCCCCGCTTATGAGTCCCTGTAATCGCTTTTTTGGCCTCTTCATACCAGCGAAAGACCGAAAAATCCTCGCCGGGTTCGACGACGTCAATCAAATGGTGCGGTATTTCCGTCCGTTCTTGTTCCGTCGGTTTGGCGGTGGCGATATCCATACCGGAATAAATCTGCATCGAATCGGCCCCCACGATCTCGCCGCCGTATGCTTTGGCCAGTTTAATCGCAAGTGAAGTCTTGCCCGAGGCGGTTGGTCCCGTCAGGACGATGACGTTTCGCATGAAATGACCCCCTCACCTTTCTTATTCCATTTCCCGCGCAGATAGATCAGCCACATCGGTATGGCAGTCCAGATCCAAGAAATCGGATATACGGCAAATACCGCTCGTACATCGCTGAAAACAGGAGCGGCGACGGCAATCCATACCATCCGCATTAAACACATCCCAACCAGGATCACGACCATCGGCACAAAAGTCGAACCGGCGCCCCGCATCGTGCCGCCGAAAATATCCACAATTCCGTACACCCAATAAAGCGGCAGCATCATTACCATCATTTGCACCGCACTTTTAATGACCTGCGGATCCTCGTTGAACAGTGAGGCCACCTGATTTCTGAAAATCAATAAAATTCCGCTCATGATAATGCAAGCGGAGAAAGACATCAAAAATCCGATTCTTGCACCTTTTTTAACCCGGTCAATTCGTCCCGCGCCGTAATTTTGCCCGGAAAAACCTGTTGTTGCAAGTCCGAATGAGGCGATCGTCCCGCCGACAATCCCGTCTACCTTGCCCGCGACCGCCGCACCAGCCATCACGACCGCGCCGAATCCGTTAATGGCACGTTGAATCAGAATGTTGGACAGTGAAATCACGGAGGTCTGCAGTCCCGCCGGAACGCCGAGTTTTAAAATTTGAAATAAAACATCCTTTTTGATGCGGATTTTTCGGATGAAAAGCTTATAAATGCCCTCGGTTCGCATCAGTGCCGCAACAGTCAATGCCGCCGCCAGCGTCTGCGAAATCACGGTCGCCCATGCCGTTCCCGCGATGCCCATTTTCAATCCGCCCACGAATACAAAATCCAAGACCGTATTCATTCCGGCTGCGACGGCCAAAAAGACGAGCGGCAGCGTCGAATTACCTACCGCACGCAGAATCGCCGAACCCATGTTATAAAGCATCACCGGAACCGTGCCGCAAAAATAGATAGTCAAATACTGTATCGCCATCCCCCGGACTTCCTCCGGCGTGTTGATCAGCTTAAGCAGCGCAGGAGTAAAAACCAGCCCGAGTCCGGTCAGCAAAACCCCGGCCGCAATTGATACGCCGACCGCGGTATGGACACCGTCAAAGACCCCTTTGGTGTCCCGCGCGCCGAATGCCTGCGAGATGATCACGCTTCCGCCGGTCGTAAAACCCAAAAAGAAACCCACCAACAAACTGACAATGACGCCGTTTGCACCGACGGCGGCAAGGGCGTTGTAATTGATGAGTTTTCCGGCCACCATTGTGTCTACGATATTATATAATTGCTGTAAAAAGCTGCTCAGCAAAATCGGTATCGCATAAATTAAGAGTTGCTTGGCAATGGGACCCTCGGTCATCAGACCGGAATTGCGGATCAATCGCTGTCTCATCTCTGCCTCAAATTCTGCCGAACCGGCGGTCAAATTCACGTTTGGTCATCACAATCAAAACAGGCCGTCCGTGCGGGCAATACCGGATGCGCGGATCGGTCAGAACGGTTTTCACAATCTCAAGGAGTTCTTCGGGCGCGCTCTCTTTTCCGGCTTTTATCGCAGCTTTACAAGCGGTTGTGTGCAGCAAATCGTCGAGCATATCCGAATTCCCGGCGGTCTTACCGCCTGAAGCCAGTTGATTTGCCAGTTCCCGCAGCAGCTCGGGCCCGTCGGCCGCACCGATATAGGTCGGCACCTGCCGCAGCAGAATGCTCCCGCCGAAATCCTCAATTTCAAACCCGAGGTTTCGCAGCGTCTCGGCGTTTTGCAGTACAGCGTTTTGTTCCTCGGCGCTCATCGTCACCGGCTGTGCGATCAATAACGCCTGGCTGTCGGTTTTCCCGAAATTCTCTTTCAATCGCTCAAATAAAATTCGCTCATGCGCAGCGTGTTTGTCCACCAAAAACAGCTTTTCGCCGTCTTTGCTCTCAGTGAGAATATAACACGAAAACACCTCTCCGAGCAGGCGAAGGCCCTCGGTCTCCTCACCATTGTCGGTCTCCAGATATTGCTCCCGCACCGGCTCCTGAACCGGAGGTACAGCCGACACAGAAGATACGATCCGCTCAGGGGGTTGAACGCGCTGCGGCTGCGATTTTTCTTCAAAAATTCCATCTCTGATTTCAACAGGAGTTTTTGTCACCTCAACCGAGTGGTTTTTCGAAATGACCGGCGGCGGAGCGACCTCGATTTTTATGTTTTCGGTCTTGACCGGTTTTTCCGAGATTCTTGCAAACGACTCACCGGTGAACTTGGGGATATTGTCCCCGCCCAAAACGCTCTTGATTCCGTAATAAACCGCGTCGAAAACCGGCTGTTCGTTGACAAACCGCACCTCGGTCTTGGCCGGATGAATGTTGACGTCGACGAGTTCAACCGGAAGCTTCACGTTTAAAACGCCTGCGGGAAACCGCCCGGTCGAAATTGTATTTTTAAAGGCCTGCTCGATAGCCACCTGGCAAGTTCTGCTGCGCACATATCGCCCGTTGATAAAAAAGACCTGATTGTTCCGGGTGCCCTGCGCGGCATACGGCTTGGTCACAAAACCGCTGACGGAGACGTTGTTCATACTGTACTCGACACGGGTCAGATCGGCGGCGAACTCTTTTCCCATCACCGAATAAATCGCCGAATAGAGCTTGTTGTTGCCCGGTGTAAATAAAATCTCTTTTCCGTCGCGTAAAAACCGCACCGACGTCTCGGGGTGCGAAAGCGCAAGCCGCTGCACCACCGCCGTGACGGCGTTGCCCTCGCTGACGTCCTTTTTCATAAACTTGAGCCGCGCCGGAATATTATAAAATAAGTCTCTGACTAAAATCGTCGTCCCGTTGGGACAGCCGGTCGAATAACACTCGACCATCTCACCGCCCGCCATTACCGCCCTGCAGCCCAGCTCACTGTCGGCGGTTTTGGTGATCATCTCGACCTTGGCAACCGCCCCGATCGAAGCCAGTGCCTCACCGCGAAAGCCCAAAGTGCCGATGGCCGTAAGATCGTCGGCAGTGCTGATTTTGGAGGTCGCATGGCGTAAAAAAGCCGTCGGAACCTGTTTCTCTGGGATTCCGCAGCCGTTGTCGGTCACGCGCATAAAGGTCATCCCGCCGTTTTGAATTTCGACGGTGACCTGCCCCGCACCCGCGTCAATGGAATTTTCCAACAGTTCTTTGATCACCGAAGCGGGCCGTTCCACGACCTCTCCTGCCGCAACAAGCTCAGCGACCGTTTTATCAAGAAGCCTGATCTCCGCCACGCATTTACCTCCTTTCTTTTGACACATTTGTTTTTACGGGCGGATGATATCCGCCCCTACATTATTTAAACCGTCTTTGCGAGGGCTTTAGCCCGTGGCAATCCAGACCTGACGGCAACCGGACGCTTGTGTTTATTGTAGGGGCGATTCTTAATCGCCCGCAAGTCTTGTACCGTTTCACGGGCAATATCGGGCGCGGCCCGTTGGAATCCCCCTGCCCCGTCATTGCGAGGGGTTAAATCGTTTTGGCCTTTTTCGAAAATTCGTCAAGCATGGTCAGCGCCTCGAGCGGGCTGACGGTATTGACGTCAAGATTGCGCAAGTCCTGTAAAAGTTTCTGGGTCTGCATATCGGCAAAAGCACCCTGTTCTCCGTCAACGATGCCGCCTTGTTGTTTTTTATCGGCCCAGACCCGCTCGTCGCGGTTCTTTTCAAGTTCCGCCAAAATCACTTTAGCCTTTTTGACCACCGCATCAGGCACTCCCGCCAGCTTGCTGACCTCAATACCATAACTGTCATCCGCGCCGCCTCGGGCGATTTTACGCAAAAACGTGATTTCGTCGCCGCGCTTTTTTACGAGGATGTTGTAATTTTTCACGCAGTCCAATCGGTCTTCCATCTCGCAAAGTTCGTGATAATGGGTCGCGAACATGGTCTTTGCGCCGATTTTCTTGGCATCGGCAATATATTCGACCACCGCCCGCGCAATACTCATACCGTCGAAAGTCGAAGTGCCGCGGCCGATCTCATCCAAAATAATTAAAGATTTTGCCGTCGCGTTTTTCAAAATATATGCCAGTTCACTCATCTCGACCATAAAGGTGGACTGCCCCGACGAGAGGTCGTCACTTGCACCTACACGCGTAAAAACCGCATCACAGACGCCGATTTTTGCACTCGATGCCGGTACGAACGAACCGATCTGCGCTAAAATCACAATCAGCGCGTTTTGCCTCATATAGGTTGATTTACCGGCCATATTAGGACCTGTAATCACCAGTATCTTGTTTTCACCGCAGTCCATCAGCGTGTCATTCGGTACAAATCCGCTTCCGGCGGCCAACCGTTCCACGACCGGATGCCGTCCGTCTTTGACGATCAGCGCATCGCTGTTATCCACCTCGGGACGGCAATAGTCATTTTTGCGTGCGGTCTCTGCGAATGATAAAAACACATCCAGCATCGCCACGTTTCGTGCGGTCTGTTTGATTCTCACACCCGCCGCCGCAACCTGTTCGCGCAATTCGCAGAATAATTCATATTCAAGGCCGGTCAGCTTTTCCCTGCCCTGCAAAATGTCATTTTCGAGTTCTTTCAGTTCGGGGGTTATGTACCGCTCTCCGGTCGTCAACGTCTGTTTTCGGATAAAATAGTCGGGCACCGGCAGCGTATTGCCTTTTGTAACCTCCAGATAATACCCGAACACGCGGTTATATCCGACCTTCATTTTTGAAATACCGCTCTTTTCACGTTCGTCGGCCTCGATCTTAGCCAGCGCCGCATGCGAATCGCCAAGTAAAGCCCGCAGCCGGTCTACCTCCGCGTCATATCCGTCCCGAATCAGCCCTCCCTCGGTAATCGCCAGCGGCAGATCATCTTTTAATGCGTCAGAGATCAGCCCGCAGATATCCTCAAGCGGGTCAATCCCGTCAAAAATTTCGCGGAGCAGCGCCGCCGAAAAACCCTCGCAGGTTATTTTCAACGCCGGAAGCCGTGACAGCGCGTCGGCCAGCGATTTGAGTTCGCGTGCATTCGCCGTGCCGTAGACAATCCTCGTCGCAATGCGTTCAATGTCATAAATGCCCGCCAGCAGATCGCCGATCTTTGCCGCGCCGATGTCCTCGTCGAGCAGCTGCGCCACAGCGTTTTGCCGCTTTTGAATCATCACGCAGTCTACCAGCGGTTTTTGCAGCCAGTCGGCCAGCAGCCGCCTTCCCATTGCAGTGCGAGTGCTGTCTATCACCGAGAGCAAACTGCCTTTTTTGTCGCTGGTGCGCATATTGCGGTCGAGTTCGAGGTTGCGTCGGGCGATCGCGTCGAGCGCCATATACCGGTCGGCTGTATACCATTCAATCTTCCCGGCAAACTTAATGGAATTTTTATAGACGTCTTGTATGTATCCGACCGCCGCCGAAAGCGCTGCTTCGGCTTCGGCAAAATCGCCGCCCAAGACTATGTAACCGAAATTTTCCGAGAGGCTGCGCGCGACTTGTGCGGGTTTGTAGTCGTCGTCAAAACCGAATTCACCCACAAGCCCGCATTCAGCCAGAATCGCCGCCTTGCGCTTTTCGGGGATATCGGGGTTAAAGATGATTTCCCGCGGTGAGAACCGGGTCAGTTCACACGAAACCGCACTGATTCCGCCGTCGGTTGCAGTTGCATAGACAGCGCCTGTCGAAACATCGGCAAACGCCAGCCCCGTATGTCCGCCCCGGTCGAACACCGAGCATAAATAGTTATTCCTACCCTCTTCGAGCATGTCGGTCTCGGTGACGGTGCCGGGGGTAACTAACCGGATGACGTCGCGCTTGACAAGTCCCTTAGCCTTGGCGGGATCTTCGGTTTGCTCGCAGATCGCAACCTTATACCCGCGTGAAATCAGCCGCGAAATATACCCGTCGCAGCTGTGAAACGGCACGCCGCACATCGGCGCACGCTCCTCCTGACCGCAGTCGCGGCCGGTAAGTACGAGATCAAGTTCCTTCGACGCGGTTTTCGCGTCGTCGTAGAACATCTCGTAAAAGTCGCCGATGCGGTAAAACAGGATGTATTTATCGTATTTCGCTTTAATATCGAAATACTGCTGCATCATCGGAGAGATTGCCGTACCCCCGCCTCCTTTCCCAGAATCGTCAAATCATCAGGGGCGGCAGCATGCTGCCGCCCCTGTAATCAACTGAAAAATAATTGAAAACACTCAGTGACTACAGCTTCCGCCACAGCTGTCGCAGTCTCCGCCGCAGGAGGCGTTGATGTCGATCTCCTCGGGGATCTGGCCGTCGATGGTACCGGAAATGATGGCGTTAACCTGTTGAATCATTGCATTCATCTCGGTCTGAGCAGTACTATATTTCTGCATGGTCTCGTTGGCCATGATCTGGCCGTAGAGCAGCTTCATTTCGCCTTGAATTTGATCGGTGTCCTTACCGCCGTTGGCGGCGTTGTTCAGATTCATGCGGGCAAGGTTGAAGTCGCCGATCAGCTTCTGAAGCGCCTCATCCTCATCATTGGCCTGTGCTGCAAGACGGTACGCCAAAAAGCGGTCGTCCTCCATCATTGTGTGAGCCAATTCGAGTGTTTTCGCAATTACTTTGTCCATGATTATTATCCTTTCTTTTTGCGTTTTCAAACGCGGTCATTCAATCTCCGGGGGCTTGCTCAGCCGTGACATCGGCGTCAGCATCGGCGCAATCATCAGCTTGGGCGGTTTTTCACACACAACCTCAAGAACGTTCACGCCTAAAATCTGATCCGGCGGATTCGTCGGAAGACCGGAAATTGTCAGCTTCACGCCGTCCTGCACAAACGGATATTCTTTCCCGTCCGCCAGGCAGCGTACCTTTTTCACTTTTGTGAGAATACCCGCCACCCGGAGTTCACCGGTGACGGTCCATATATAATACCACAAAAACAGGGATTTGTCGCGCACGCTCGATCTTCCGCCGCTGACCCAGTAGGTGCTTGCACACTGGAGATTGATCGCGGTGGCTCTCGTCTGCGCACCGTAGACCGCATCGCCGTTTTGTTTCAGCCATTTTCCGACGGTACGCATCGGTTCGATGGTCTCGGTCGGGATAGAGCCGTCGGGCGCGGGGCCGATGTTCAACAGTAAATTCCCCCTGCCGGAGCAGGCGTCGTTCAGCATACGGATAATCCGGTTGGCATTATAGGAATAGGGTGCCGCTTGTTCGGAATCGACATAGCCCCACGACAGCCCGTTAAAAGTCATGCACGATTCCCAATACTTTTCGCTCTCTTCAATCTTATCCTCGGGCGTATCCATATCCTCGGCCAAACCGGAACGCGGGTTGATGATGATATCGGGCTGAAGATTTCGTACAACCCGGTTGGTCTCGACAAAATCCATGTCGGTGCCGCCGAACGGCTCGTGGACATCATACCACAAGATGTCGATCTTGCCGTAGCGGGTGAGCAGCTCGTTCAGCATTCCGCGGTGATATTCAATAAACCGCATGCGTGCAGCCATGTCATAAGCTGCGGCGGAACCGTCGGGATTGTGCCAGTCCATGACCGAATGATAAAACCCGATCCCCAGACCGAATTCACGGCAGGCGGCGACGTATTCGGCCACCACGTCGTGATTATGCCCGAATTTGACCACGTTATAGGGATTGACGTCCGAGTCCCACAGCGAGTAGCCGTCATGATGGCGGGTGGTCAGCACCATGTATTTGCATCCGGCTTCATAGGCCAACTTGGCCCACTCGCGCGCACACCCCTTTTTGGGATGGAACTTGCTTGCGATTTTCTCCTCATATTCCGGCACAGTGTAGCCATCGAGCGCCATAATCCACTCATGGCGTCCCGCGACCGAATACGGCCCGAAATGCACGAACATTCCGAAACGCGCCGCATTCCACCAGGCCATTCTTTTTTCCCGTGTGGCCGCAACCGCCGCGTTGTACTCGGCAAGTGTCATCGGTTTCTCGAACATCATGATTCTCCTCCGCCATTTTTATTGTTTACCGGTCGTAATCCAGTGCCGGCGGGTTGATCAGTTCAAAGTCGCCGATCGGCCCTTCGCATTCAAGCTCAAACACCGTCACACCCATGATTTTGTCGACATGCCCATGCGCGACGTCCAGTATTTTTACTTTCTTTCCATTCTGAGTGAAGTTGTACTCTTTCCCATCGGCAAGGCAGCGCACCTTTTTCACTTTTGCACCGACGCCGTTGACCGGCAGATATCCCAACACAGGCGTGATAAACTGAATCACATAGAATTTATTGCCCTTTAAAATGCCCCGTCCGCTCGGAATCCAGGTTCTCTGATAATCGCTTTTGCCGTAGATCGCCGCGCCGTTTTGTTTCAGCCAATTCCCGACGGTCTGCAGCGGCTTCACGGCGTCCTGCGGAACGCTTCCGTCCGGAGCGGGTCCGATGTTCAGCAGCAGATTTCCGTTACCGCCTGCGGTTTGGGCGAGCAGTTTGATAATTTGCTGCGGAGAATAGGAAAATCCCGAGACCTCTTCGCTGTCAACATACCCCCACGACAGGCTGTTGAAGGTCATGCAGGCCTCCCAGTAACGCGTCTCGTCTCTGCGGTTCAAGCGTTCCTCCGGCGTCTCCAAATCCTCTTTGAGGCCCGAACGCGGGTTGATGATAATGTCGGGCTGCAGATTTCTGACAATCCGGTCGGTCTCGACAAAATCAAAATTCTCTCCGCTGTACGGATGGCTCATATCATACCATAAAATATCAATTTTCCCGTAACGCGTCAGCAGTTCATTCAGCAGATCGCGCTGGTATTTGATAAACCTCACCCGCGCGTCGAAGTCGAACCGGCTGTCACCGCAGTCGGGATTGTGCCAGTCGATAATTGAGTGATAAAGCCCGATTTTCAATCCGTTTTGGCGGCAGGCGTCGATAAATTCGGCGACCACATCATAATCGCCGCCGTATTTGACGACATTGTAGGGATTGCAGTCGGAGTCCCACATCGAATAACCGTCGTGATGGCGGGTGACCATCACCATATATTTGCAGCCCGCTTCAACAGCCAGCTTCGCCCACTCATAGGCGCAGCCCTTTTTGGGATGAAATTGCTTCGTGACCTCACGTTCATACTCGTCAATTTCGCTGGCGCTGATGGCCATATACCACTCGTGCAGCCCCGAGACCGCATACGGCCCGTAATGCACGAACATACCGAACTTGGCGTCGGTAAACCATTTCATGCGTGCGTCCCGGGTTCTGGCCACTTCGGCCTCATAATCACGTTTCGTCATTTTCTGCGCATAGGGTGAGCGTTTTTCCGACATAACAATTCCTCCGTTCAAAATGATTTGAATTTGTTTATATCCGGCGGCCGGTAACCCAGTGCCTCCCGGCCGAAATAATCTCGACATCGACAAATTGCCCGCGCAGATTTTCGCTTTCTTCACCTGCAAACAGCACCCGCGTCACGCCCCAGTCCTTTCCGCTCCACTTTTTGTGCTTTTGTTCGAATTGTTCAACTAAAACACGTGCTTTGTTCCCGACGAGTGCCTTGTGCTTCTGCTCCGCGATTTTTTCCTGTAATGCCAACAGCCGTTCAAACCGCTCTGTCTTGACCTCCGCCGAAATCTGGTTTTCAAACCCGGCCGCTGCGGTATTTTGCCGTGGCGAATAGATAAACATAAACAGCGAGTCGTATTTCACCGTCTCGACCAAATTAAGCGTCTTTTGAAAATCATCCTCGGTCTCGCCCGGAAAACCCACGATGATGTCGCTGGTCAGCGCGATGTCGGGATAAAGCCGCCGCATGATTTCAAGTTTTTTCAGATAGGTCTGCGTGTCATATCGGCGGTTCATACGCCGTAAAATCTCGTCAGAACCCGACTGCACCGGCAGATGCAGATGCTTGGCGGCATGTTTTTCCGCGGCAATCACCTCAAACAACGCCTCGTCCGCATCTTTCGGGTGGCTGGTCATAAACCGCACCCAGTAATCGCCCTCAAAAGAGCAGCATTTTTTTAAGAGTTCGGGAAAATTCGGCTTTCCGGTGTCGTGGGTTCCGTAGGAGTTGACATTCTGCCCGAGCAGCGTGATATCCTTCCATCCGCCGTTTACCAGTTGTTCAACCTCCGCGAGAATCGCCTCCGGCTTGCGGCTGCGTTCCCTACCCCGCACATTCGGCACGACGCAGTAGGTGCAAAAATTATTGCACCCGTACATAATTGAAACACCCGCGAAAACCGAATCCGAGCGCAGCAACGGCAAATCCTCGGCAATCACGCCGTCGCAGTCAGGCGTCTCGAACACATGCCCGCCGTTTTGCAGTTTTTCAAACAGCAGCTGCGGGAATTTGTGCACCGCATGCGTCCCAACCAGCATATCGACATAAGGGAAATGTTTTTTGATTTTTTCCGCTGATGTCGGCTGTTGAATCATACAGCCGCATAAACAGATAATTTTATTCGGGTTTTTCCTTTTGGAAGCCAGCAGCGCGCCGGTGTTGCCGAAAACGCGGTCTTCAGCGTTTTCGCGTACCGCGCAGGTGTTATAAATCGCTAAATCTGCGGCTTTGGGGTCTCCGATCAATTCGTAACCGCATTCAGCCAGTATTCCGGCAATCCGTTCGCCGTCAACCGCATTCTGTTGGCAGCCGTAGGAGTGCACAAAAGCCGTATGCCGGACGCCGGTTTCAACAAAAAATGCGTCGTTTTGCCTTTTGATCAAAGACATAAAACGACGCTGTGCCGCAATTTCGTCGCCGCTGACATCGAATGCACCCAAGCCGCTCATCCTTCGCCGAACCCCCATTCCTATTGGGAATTATTATAGCGGTTTTTCGATATAAATGTCAAGCGAACGGAAAATTTATAAAGGACAAATGTAGGGGCGATCTGCGATCGCCCGCCGTGTAACAATCGATACTCCTGACAATCCCTACGACGATAACTTGATCTTGCATTCTAATTCTTAATTATGAATGCCGGGAAACGCTCTTAACCGTTCCGTGTATGATACCGTCCGCAAGACCTGAAAAGCGTTGGGTGAGGAGTCAACGCCGTTCGGTTTTCAGATAGCATTTACATAACCCGAAACGGTCAAGACCGCTTCCCCGAAGTAAATCTCATCTGATTTATGCCGCGCTTCCCTTTTTCTCTTCCCTTCCGTGCTTTGCCTCAACCGCACTAAATTTCGCCCGAACCGCGTGATCCCGCTTTTTCACGGGAATCGCAAGGCAGGCAATCCCGCCTCCGACAACACCACCGATCAAAACCGACAGCACCACACCGACCCCGGTATTGCCCAAATCGCTGGTGATCAACAATGCCGTGACGATCGCAAAAGTGCAGAATGCGATAAACCCGACTGCGCTTCCGGTGGTTTTCAGATGTTTTTTCAAACCGCTTAAACCGAACAAAAACACCCTGTCCAGCATCTCTTCATTATATCTGTCTTCACGTTGTTCCTTCAAAAAAATCGACCCCTCTCCGTGGTATACATCCAGTATACAAGGAGAGGAGTACGATAAAACGGACTTTGTTGTGCTTATTGATAATAGGTGCTGGCGCGGGTACCGAGGTTATAGATGTCAACAAAGGTGTCAGGCATGACCGCATCGTAGCGGATTTTGGCCAAACTGGTATCGACCTCCGGGTCTTCACCCGGACGCAGTTCACGTGCAATCACAAGGAAACGCACATTGCTGAAATAATAGCAGCAGGAATGTAGTGTCATAACCGTATCGCCGTATTCCATGTAATATCCGGTATCAACGACGGTTCTGGCTTCGACTTCCTCCTTGAATGCGGCAAACACCTCGGGGTCGGTGAGATCGGTCTGGGTAAAATCGAACGTAGGACCGTCCTCCCATTTGATGTTGGCAACGACGAAGCCGACGATCTTAAATTCTTTCACCTCGGTGAGCGTATAAAACTTGATCACCGGGGCTTTCTGATACAGATCCAATCCGTACAGCAGGGCGTTATAATGCTCAAGCGGACCGAACATCAGGCCGTTTTTATTGTTGTGACCGTGGATGAGTATGTTCTGACTGTCGGCGTTCAGATTGACTGTGTAATCAACAAACGCAGTGCCCTCTTTGGAATATTTCAAATCGAGGTTTTTACGATAATACTTTTCGTTATCGCCGGTCTGAACGATCGGATAACCGAAATCGTCAATTCCTTCGATGGTCAAAAAGCCCACCAATTCGGAATTACGTGCGTAAAAGGGCTTGAGCTGCTCAAGAATACCCGCCGGGAACACAATGTCCTTGTAGGGATCCTCTTCGGGATCAGATACCACGGAGGGATTTTCGAACATGCTTAAATCCGACGCGACGCGGTTGCGGTCCTGATGTTCGCGGATATAGTTGTTTGCGATCATCGCGCCCGAAAAGATCAGCGCGGCGCAGCAGACAACCAACAACACGTTCATCATCAATTTTTGCTGTTTGTTCAAGGGCTTTTTCTTTTTCGTTTGTTTTTCCATAGGACGTCTTGCATCTCCTGTTTTCAGCCGATTTGCGTCCAGGTGACTTGGTCGGCAAGTGTAGTCGAAATAATATTGATCCAGGTTTTGCCCTGGTTGAGTGTCAGCTCATTGCCTTTTTCATCGTAGAGCATAATTCGGTCGGTCTCTCCGAGGCCCTTCTGCCAAAAGATCTTTTGGCCGCCGCACATGGAAAAATAATACCCCTCTCCGGCGTTAATGTCAATAGTTACCAAAGTCTCGTCGTTCGGATTTGTGTATTGTTTTGCAAAAAGTACGAGGACATTGGTCACGCCGACTTGTTCGCCGTTGTTCAGATCGGTCTGCGCAGCACCGGCGAGCGAACGCATATAAAGGCCGGTATCGTCGTCAAAATGATATTCGGCATTCAGTCCGACCGGCAGATAAATTGCTCTTGCGCGGAATGCCGTCGGTGTGATCAATTCGTTGTCGGCAGCGAATTTAAAATAGGTTGAGGGATAACTCTCATCCAGCGTTGTACGCAGTTTGGAGGAGGAGATCACCTTGGTGAGCATTTCACCGCTGGTCATAACCGTATGTTCTGTGGCGCGGGTTAATTTCAAGGTCTCATCACGGTAGGTCAGCTCTTTGTCGGCGTAGTTCACGGCGTCAAGCGTCTTGTATCCGGTGGCCTTGATGGCATCGTAGGTCTCCTGACTTGCACCGATATGAACCATAATCGAATCAAACGATTGAGCCAATTCGAAAAAATGCAGTCTTGCTTCGCGAATCGAACCGATCACAGGCGCCGAACGCCAGTCGGCGTAAAATGCCAACAGCCGGGTAATGCCGCCCTCGGCCTCGGCTTCAATCACCAGATCGGCATCGGTAATGCCGTTTTGGGGCAGCGCCTTGACATAATTGTTGATTACCACCGAAACCGGACGCGTACGCGCCATATAGGTCGGCAGATTGCTCTGTCCGGTCAGCGGATTGATCGTACCGGTCGAAACATAGTCAGCTCCTGTGCTGTAAGGCACGCTCGATTCGACGGGCTGTGAAGAGGTCGCTTCGGAAGAGACGCTCACCCAAGGGTCGGAAGTCTCCATGCCGCTGTATTCCTGCACTGTTCCGCAGCCGGCCGTTAAAAGCAAAAGCACCATTAAAGCCGCGCAGAGAAATCGTCTCATTCGGGTACCTCCTCTTCACTAAGACGTTTTAATCGCCATGTTTGTTACAAGTCTTTATGTATTTTCAATGCAAATCATGTTATAAGGTCTCCCGTTCCTCGGGGAAAACACGCTGCATGATAACACCGAAAGGTCATGTGTGTCAAGATGATTTGCTCCGGGCTTTGATTGCACCGGTCGGACAAACGGGTACACAAGCGCCGCAGCTCGTACATTTGGCGGGATCGATGACAGCGAGATTATTGTCGAGTGTAATTGCTCCGCTCGGGCAGGTACGGACGCATTTGCCGCAGCCGATGCATCCGGCTTTACAGGTTTTTACGGTAGTTGCACCCTTATCGTGACTGGAGCACAACACAATGTGGGTCACGTCGGTCTTAACCATCTTAATCAGCCCTTTGGGGCAGGCCTTGGCACAGGACGAACATCCCGTACACTTGCCCTGATTCACGACAGCCACACCCTTTTGAATCGAAATTGCATCATACACGCAGGCTCTGACACAATCACCGAGCCCCATGCAGCCGTAGGTGCAGGCGCTGATGCCGCCGTAAAAAGTCGAAGCGGCCGCGCAGGTCTGAATACCCCGGTAGTTCATTTTAATATCCACTTTGTCTTTAGAACCGCAGCAATAGACGACTGCGGTTTTCGGGTTCACTTCGATAACACCCAGACCGGTGATCTTACCGATCTTCTCGGCGACCGAAGCACCGCCCGGACCGCACAAATGCGCAGGCGCATTGCCTTTTGCAATTGCGGCGGCATATTCGTCACAACCCGCATATCCGCAGCCGCCGCAGTTTGCACCGGGCAGAACCTCGCGGATCTTCTTTTCATTTTCATTGACCGGTACGGCCATAAACACCGAAGACACGGCGAGAATGATGCCGCCCAACAGCGCTAAAGCGCCCACAATCAAAATCGGAAGCCAGATTTCCATTCCCATCTCACATCCCTCCGAACAGCCCTTCGGCAAGCCCGGCAAATCCGAGCATAGTCAGTGCCGTAATCGAGGCCGCAACCAGTGTGATCGGCAAACCCTGAAGCGATTTCGGGATATCGGAATCGGCGATTTTGGAACGCACGCCGGTGAACATCACCATCGCCAGCAAAAATCCCACGCCGGCTGCAAAGGCGTTAAACAGCGCTTCAATATACGAATAGCCCTGATCAATATTCAAAATCGTGACGCCCAGTACCGCGCAGTTTGTGGTAATCAGCGGCAGATAAATACCCAGCGCAGAATACAGCGGCGGAATGTACCTTTTCAATACCATTTCAACCAACTGCACCAACACGGCGATAACCAGAATGAATACAATAGTCTGCATATACCCTAAACCGTTGGGATCGAGCAAATAGGTTTGAATCGGCCAGGTGACAGCGGTGGCCAGCACCATGACAAAGGTAACGGCGGCGCTCATGCCGACCGAGGTGTTGAGTTTTTTCGAGACGCCTAAAAACGGGCAGATGCCGAGGAATTTCGACAAAACGAAGTTGTTGGTCAAAACCGCCGCGACAATAATGGCGAGAATCTTCGTCATTTCGTTTCCTCCTTCTCGGAGGCGCAGGCCTCGTCTTTTCCGGCTTGTCCGCAGAATTCACGTGCGGCGCAGGCGGCGCAGCCGGTGTTTGCCACCGGTTTGCCGGTGATCTTATTTGCCAGCGCGATCAAAATTCCGAACACGAAGAAACCGCCCGGGGGCAGGATCATAATCAGCATCGGCTCGATATGTCCTTGTGTGACGGCCATGCCGAAGAGGGTGCCGTTGCCGACCAGCTCACGGATGCAGCCCATCGCGAGCAGCGCCGCGGTAAAACCGATGCCCATACCGACGGCGTCCAGCACCGAGGCCAATACAGTGTTTTTGCTGGCGAACATTTCGGCGCGGGCCAAAATGATGCAGTTAACCGTAATCAACGGCAAAAAAATACCGAGCTGCGCGTCGAGGTCGGGGGCATACGCTTTGATGATCATTTGAACGACCGTCACAAATCCCGCGATGACCGTGATGTAGGCCGGGATTCGGATTTTATCGGGAATGACTTTACGCAACAGAGATATCACTAAATTTGACCCGATCAGCACAAAAGTCGCCGCCGCCCCCATACCGATGGCATTGCTGGCCATCGTGGTGACCGCGAGTGTCGGACAGGTACCCAACACCAGCCGCAGAACCGGATTTTCTTTTAATATTCCGTTGGTCAGCGTCTTCCACATCACTGCTCACCTCCGTTAAAATGGGTCAGCACCGTGTTGACCGCGTTTGTGATTGCCTTTGATGAAATCGTGGCGCCCGAGATGGCGCTGATCTGGTCATCGGAAGCAGCTGCACCCTTGACGACTGTAAACACATCCACGTCTTTATCGGAAAACTGTCCGTAAAATTCGCTGTTTTCGGCCTTTTTACCCAATCCCGGAGTCTCCGTCGACGACAGAATCGAAATACCGGCAACAGTGCCGTCGGCTTTGATGCCGACCATCAGCGAGATCGGACCGCCATAACCCTTCGCGTCGATCAGATAGGCTCTGCCGAGCGCCGCACCGGCTGCATCCGCGCAGTCATAATAGACAAACGCGTCGCATTCGGTCTCGGTCTTGTCAACCGTTCCGGGCAGTAAAAGGGTGAGATTTTCGTTGATTTTTTCTTCAGCTTGTGCTGCAATCTTGTCCGCGGTAAAAAAGTAGGTCACCGAAACCGCGCCCGAAATCACAATACATAACGCCAATAAGACCAATATCGGCCTGATAATCTGTCTGATCATGACTTCGCTACCTCCTTCCCTTTGCGGGGAACGCCGAACGGACGCGGGAAGGTTGCCCGTTCAATCAGCGGGGTCAGGATGTTCATAAATAAAATCGAATAGGATACACCCTCGGGGAGATTGGACCACAGCCGAATCACCACCGTAAGAATACCGCAGCCCACACCGAAGATCACTCTCCCCAGCGCATTCGTCGGGCTGGTGGCATAATCGGTGGCCATAAAGAACGCACCCAGAATCAGGCCGCCGGAGAGCATCTGCATCACCGGATCCGCACCGGCTATCCAGGTGAGAAGTCCGACCGTGCCGATGTAGCACAGCGGAATGATCGGTACGATGACCTTGCGGATCATCAGATAGATACCTCCCGCAATCAATAACAGCCGGCTGACCTCACCAATGCAGCCGATTGTATCGACGTTCCCGATCAAGGCGCCGAGAATCGTCGGACCGTCCGGCGTCAAAACCGTTCCGGCTTTCATCATGGCAAGCGGCGTCGCCGAGGAGACTCCGTCATAGGCCGTCAGCCATGCTGTCATCGCGGTCGGGAATGAAGTCATCAGCACGATGCGCGCCGTAATGGCGGGATTGGCGAAATTCTGCCCGATTCCGCCGAAGAATTGTTTGACAATTACAATCGCAATAAAAGAGCCGATCACGGCCATCCAAATCGGAAATTTGGGCGGCAGGTTATAGGCCAGCAAAAGCCCTGTCACAACCGCCGAGAGATCGCCGATTGAATTTTCACGTTTGGTAATAATCCGGAATAAATACTCAAATAAAACCGCCGAGACCACCGTCACCGCAATCAGCACCGCACTGTACCAGCCGAACATCACGCAGGCGGCGATTCCCGCAGGAAGCAGTGCAATGATCACGTCGAGCATGATATGCCGCGTGGTGGAAGTTGAGGAAAGGTGCGGCGAGGAGGTGACGATAAAGCGTTTTTCCATCATCTTTTTCCCCCCTGCTTTTTCACATAGGCCTTGCCGAGCCGCATCATTTGAGTCAGCTGCCGCTTGGCCGGGCAGATGTAGGAACAGCATCCGCACTCGACGCAGTTCATCACGCCTTTTTTCGTCAAATCAGCAGCATCGCCGCGCAGATACGCCTTATACAATTCAAACGGCGCGAGGTGCATCGGACAGGCGCCGACACAGCGGCCGCAGCGGATACAGGGTTGTTCGGGTTCTTTTTCTCCGCCGGCTCCGGCAAAAACCAGAATCGCATTATTTTGTTTCAGCACCGGCTGTTCATCGGTATAAACCGTCAAACCCATCATCGGGCCGCCCATCATAATGCGGTTCGCATCCGATGTATAACCGCCGCAAAACGCCACGATATCCTTAATGGGCGTTCCGATGGTCACCCGCAGATTGCCGGGATTCTTAACGCCGTTCCCGTCCACGGTCATACGGCGGGCGACGAGCGGCATGCCGTCTTTGAGATAACGGCTCACAAACGCCGTCGAGGTGATATTCATTACGACGCAGCCGACGTCGGACGGCAGTTTTCCCGGGGGAACCTTGCGTCCGGTGGTGCTGTATATAATCATTTTTTCCGCACCCTGCGGATATTGGGCAGGAATGGACTTGACGCAGATCCGGTGGCCTTCGGTGCTGCAGGTTTTTGCAACCTTTGTCAGTTCGGCAATGGCCATGGGTTTGTTGTTTTCAACAGCGATCACGGTTTGTTTGGCGTTAAAATGTTCCGCCATAATCATAATACCGTTCATGATATCCCAGGTGTTCTCCAAGCATTCGCGGTTGTCGGCGGTAATGTAGGGCTCGCACTCGGCGCCGTTGATCACCAGCGTGTCAATGCAGTCCTCTTTATATAATGCAAACTTGACGTGGGTCGGAAAACCCGCGCCGCCCAAACCCACCAGACCCGAAGCGCGCACCGCCGTCACTAAATCCTCTTTGCTGTGGATATGCGGGGGCTTAACACCCTCAAAAATACGGCCTTCCCCGTCGTTTTCGATCTCGACGGTAGCCGTTCTGGTTCCGTTGGGGAGTATAATTTCGCCGATCCCGAGCACTTTTCCGCTCACACCCGAATGGATCGGTGCGCTTACATACGCGGTGCTGTCGCCGATCACCTGTCCGATGGCGACACTGTCGCCCTTAGCCACCGTCGGAACACAGGGCGCTCCGACATGTTGAAGCATGGACACAACCACTCTCTCAGGCGCGGGCATCTCGACGGTGGCGCACTTTGCCGTATTCTTATAGTGCGGCGGATGCACGCCTTTTTCCAGGCCGAAAAGAGCGGCGATTTGTCCTTTAAATCCCATCGACTCATCCCTTCCAAGGTTCTGTCGTCATTTTAACATAAACGAATTTAGGTGTCAACGGAAAAAGGTTGTCAACTTTGCATCTCTTGCCCAGTATACTTGCAGCGGTGATTGGATGAAATATCAAAGCAAAACAATTATATTATTCCTGTTCTGCGTTGCCTGCGTTGCTGTGTTGGCCGTTTTCCCCAAGCAAGCAGCTTCGGGAATCACGCAAGGGCTTATGTTGGCTGCGGGGCTGTTTATCCCGGCGATGCTGCCGATGTACTTCCTTGTCTTTTTCATTGCCGAAACCCGGGTTGAAGCGGTTTTCCGCTGCATTTTATCGCCGCTTTGCCGTTTTTTGTGGGTTGGCGACGGTGCATCGATCGTTCTGGTGTCCGGCTTTTTGGGAGGATATCCGTCGGGGGCAATCGCAGCAAAGAAGCAGGTCGAACGAGGTGCACTGAGCGAAGAAGAGGCCGGTCGGCTGTTATTTTTCTGTATTAATCCCGGCCCTGTTTTTGTCGTCGGTGCAGTCGGCGGCACCTTATTGGGAAGCGTCAAAGCGGGTTTTTTACTGCTGGCTGCAGGTTGGTCGGCCTCCCTCCTGGTATCTATTTTCTGCCGTATTAAAGGCAAGGTGAATTTGGCAAAGCGCAAACAACGGCTCTACAGCCCCTTGACTGTCGCTTTTTGCGATTCGATTTCCAATGCCGCAAACGCCTCACTGGTGGCCTGTGCGGCCATTGCCCTTTCCTGCGCGGCAGTCTCGGTACTCGCGACATTTTTTCACGGCGGGGAAATGATCTTATCTCCGCTGTTCGAAGTCACAGGCGGCGTCAGCACACTCAGCAAAACCGGCTCGTTGCCGCTCTGTGCGGCGGCACTCGGTTTCGGCGGCATTTCCGTGATGATTCAAATCGCCGCCTTCGGTGCCAAGTTTTTCAGCGCAAAAAAATTGCTTTTATCCCGTATCATCCACGCCCTGCTCTCTGCCGGCTTTACGGCGGCATTGTCCGCGTTTTTCCCCGTCAAACTGCAGGAAAACGCAGCTCAAACCTTTGCTGCGGTTCGTGAAAATCAAGTGCCCGCAGCCCTGCTTTTGGTGTTTTGCGGGTTTGCGCTTTCGCTTGCAAATTTGATGAAAAAGCGATATAATCGTGAAGGTTTATAAAAGACCGTTTATCGACCGAGCATATTCGCTCCAAGCTTTATATATAAGGATGGCTTATTCATGAAAACGCCCGAAGAAAAGAAAATCATTCCGAGTTGTATCTATTGTATATACGGAACGGGAAAATCGGAATGCAGAAAGCGCGTGGAAGCACGGGGGAAAAACGCCTGCTTCCGTTTCAAATACGATCCTCTGCTCCGCGTTCCGAAACCCCCGCGCGTCATTCCCGATTATTCGGAAGATGAATTCAAACTTTAGTTAATTAAACGCTTTGCAACATCAACGGCCCCGTTTAATAAACGGAGCCGTTTGATTTTTGGGACTTTAGCGTTTCAAATTTTGCTGTCAGAACTCTCTGTTCCACTTTAAAAATCGGATATATTCCCTGACTTTTGCAACCTCTGCAATGGACAGAGAATTGATTTCTTTGCTAAGTCCCTGGCAGCATGTCTCATCTTCCTTTTTCCTCCACTCAAGCAATTCCTGGGCGCTTTCTCCGAACGCTGCGGCAATACGCTCAATCTCGCTGAGCTTCAGTTTATTAGGTGAGGCGCTGATCTTCCTTTGTAACGTAGAACGAGAGATACCGGTCGCTTTTTCAAGAGATTCGTAAGAATAACCCTGTTCGTTCATCAAACGAAGAATTTTTTCCGAAAGCTCCACATTAATCATCTCCCATAGTGGTTACAAATATTGTAACATACCTATTTCAAAAATGCAACCAATTGTTAAAAATAATGATGAATTTGTGGATATTCTTGCTATATATCTCAATTTAGAGTTGACAATTTCCATAATATCGGTTATCATATCTCATATATGAGACATCGGAGGCATTTGTTTGATCAACAAAAATAAATTGCTCCAAATTATCACCCGGAACGGATACAATCAAAGTTCTTTTGCTGCTGTTATCGGGATGAATAGGAGTACGTTTTCCACAAAACTCAACGGGTGCAGCAGTTTCACGCTCGAGCAGGTTGAAGATATTTGCAGTATCTTAAAAATCAACGATCCGCTTGAAAAATGTGAAATCTTTTTATGCCCGTGGCCATCTCAATTTTGCGACACAAAAAAGTTGAAAGGAAAAGACCATATGGGCTGCTGAACCTTGCGGCACCCAGACGGGTAATACGGACTGAATGAATTTATGAATGTTTCGGAATCTCGACAAAACCGGGAAACTGAAATCGACCTGCTTCAGATTTTCCGAATTTTAAAGAAAAAAATCTGGATTATTATCGCCGCTGTGCTAATTTGCTCCGGTATCGCTTACGAGTATACCCTCTTGTTTGTCGTACCGTCTTATCAAGCCGGTGTTATGATCTACGTCAACAACAGCTCTATCTCGGTGGGAGGTGCGTCCATCAGTATATCGGATGCACAGTTATCCGCCGCATATAAACTTGTCGACACCTACATCGTCATCCTCAAAGCTCGTTCCACACTCGAAGAAGTCATCTCCCTATCCAAGGTGAATTATTCCTATGAACAGCTTTATAGCATGATTGAGGGATATTCGGTTGATTCAACCGAAATCTTTAAGATCAGCGTCACCTCGCGTTCCCCTTCGGAAGCGGCTCTTCTTGCCAATACCATCGCCCAGGTCCTCCCGCAGCGGATCTCGGAAATTGTAGAAGGCAGTTCCGTTAAAATCGTCGATTATGCGGTAACTCCTCTGTGGCGGGTTTCACCCAGCTACACCAAGAACATCTCAATGGGTGCCGTAGCGGGTTTTGTGCTGAGCGTCGCATACATCATCATCCGAAATCAGTCGGATACCCGAATCACTTCAAAAGAATATCTCACCCAGGTTTACGGTATACCGGTCATCGGAATTATACCCGATATCAAAGATACCGGCACCAACGATATCTTTAATTATTATTACCGATCAGACGAAAATTCATCCACTGCTTCCAATCCCTGAAATAGAGGTATCAGCATTGAAAACAAATCAAACCCCCCCTCAAAATGACGTCAAAAATGAACACCCGGCAGCGCAGTTGTCCGAGTATTCCATCGGCAAGAATCTCAGTTTTTCCGCCTCGGAGGCCTATAAATCCCTGCGGACCAATCTGATGTATTCATTTGCCGATTATATCGGCTGCCGTGTGATCGGCATCACCAGCACCGAACGGTTTGAGGGAAAAACCACCACGGCGATCAATCTCGCCTATTCGCTGATGGAATCGGGCAAAAAAGTGTTGCTCATGGAATGTGATCTCCGTCTCCCGTCGTTTTCGGGCGTGTTGAAAATCCCCTCATCGCCGGGTCTGTCGAACATTTTGATTAACCCCGGCAAAAATCGGCTGAACGCGCTCATTAATTACAACGGCACGGATCTGTTTTTTCTTCCGGCCGGCGATACGCCGCCGAATCCCGCCGAACTGCTGTCCAGCAACGCCATGAGCGAACTGATTAAATTCTATTCTTCGGTTTTTGAATACATCATCCTCGATCTTCCGCCCACCCTGGCAGTGACCGATGCGCCGATCGTCTCAAAATACACCAACGGCATCATTTTTGTCGTCCGCCACAATGTGACCGACAGCCTCCGGCTGCGGGATTCCATGAATCGACTCTCTCTGGTCGGAGCACGGATCTTCGGCTTTGTCTACAATTGTAACCCGAGATCGGAGAACAAATACTCCAAGCGTTATATTAACAGCTATCTGAAACAACAGAGCAAAAAAAGCAAAGCCTAAAATGATTCACAGCGCCGCCATAGGCGTCCACACAATTACAAGGAGGTTTCGCATGAAAAACAAGCTTCTCCCCGTCCTCATCGTGTTTTTACTGATCCCTTCTCTGTCTTTTACCGCTTTCGGTTCATCCAATTTCACACCGAGTGTTCAGGCAAAAGACGCTCCGGAAATTGTACCGCAGGTAATTGAAACCGAAATCATCTATGCGGAAATCATCAATAAAAACAACGAAGTTATACAAAAAGTCACCGACAGCGGCGAAATTATCGTCACACCCATGTCGGAAGCCGAGTCCTCCGCCGAAGATATCAAACAATCCCTGGAAAACGCCTATAAGAAAGTCGGCAGTGTCCGTTTTCTGACGGATATTGTTTCGGATCTCGAGGAAATTATTAAAAAGCTTGATCCTAAAACCTCCGCAGACGATCTGGTGGCCCGGGATCTCTTCAATGTCACGACCAGAGGCAATATTCCGCCCATCACCGAAACCAACCGTCTCCGCGTCCGATTCCGATTGGGTGTTTCCCCTGCCGACATCGTCATTGTCGCGATGTGCGAAGGAGAAACCGACTGGCCGGTAATCGATGCAAAAGATGTCGTCAACAACGCAGACGGCACCGTTACGGTCACTTTTTCAAAGACGGGAACCGTGCTCGTCATTGTCGAAGGCGCCGCTTCCGTTCCGGCCATGTCCGACGGTTTTAATCTCAAAACCGCCGCTATAATCACAGCCGGCTGCATGCTCACATTCATCGCCGCTATCGTCATTTTCAAACCGAAACGAACACCTGACGGAGCAGCGCGATGAAGCGCATTCATATCAGCCGAAAAGCGACTCAAATCATCGTCGCTTTCGTTTTAATTTGCGTCATGATGATCTTCGCGGTTCAAAAACTGGCCGCCTGGGAACAGAAACAAGTCGTCGTTGATCAAAATACCAGCGGATTCTATTCCGACATCTACCCTGCTGTCTCTCAAATTGTCAACGGCGAACAGACCTACATTGAAAACAAAGAGTTGATCACAATCCTTTTTCTGGGCATCGACACCTCCGGAGAAGTGATCTCCTCCGGTTCTTATAACAATAAGCAGCAAGCGGACTTCCTCGCGTTACTCATTATAGATCCCGCCGCAAACGACTGCACGCTGCTGCATCTCAACCGCGATACGATGACCGACATCAATGTACTGGGTGTCACCGGACAAGCCGCCGGAACCACCTACGGCCAACTCGCTTTGGCACATACATACGGAACCGGTCTGCAGGACAGCTGTCAAAATACGGTTCAAACCGTTTCAAACCTGCTGTTCGGCATCTCGATTGATTATTTCGTTTCGATCAATATGGATGCGGTTGCCCTATTAAATGACCTCATAGGTGGCGTTACCGTCACTATTTCGGACGATTTTTCAAACGTCGACCCACAATTAAAGGAAGGAGAAACCGTGACACTCACCGGCCAGCACGCGTTGAATTATGTCCGCGCCCGACAGGGCATGACAGACGCAACAAATCTGGCCCGAATGGCGCGGCAAAGACAATATATCAGTTCGTTTTTAAAACAGTTAAAAGCAAAAATGAATTCGGAAAATGATGATTTTATTATGGAAATTTATCAATCTGTTTCCGATTATATCGTTACAAACTGCACAGTTCAGACCTTTTCGGAAATTGCTGATCACTTACTATGCACAGACGATATCCAAATAAAAACCCCCGCCGGCATATCCGAAAAAGGGGATCAATACATCGAATTTTATCCGGATAAGGATTTATTGTTTCAGTTCACAATGAGTATTTTCTTTAAAAAAACGGCTTCATAAATCTGCTTAACAAAAAAACTGCCGGGACTTTTAACGAGGGGGTAAAAACATGGCGAATTATTCTAACGCGGTGCAATATGACACAGAAGAAGTGATAACAATTCACTTCGGCAGCGATATTAAATATAAAAAGTATACCATTGTCGAAAGATTAACCCGTCCGTGCGCCAAACCCGTCTGTGATGCCATCAAAAGAGTATTTGACATCATCCTCTCTCTGTTCGGTACTCTCATCGCATTATTACCGATGATTTTCATTGCCATACTCATTAAACTGGATTCCCCCGGTCCCGCATTTTTTATTCAGGAACGGCTCGGTAAAGACGGAAAACCGTTTCATATCATCAAATTCCGCTCCATGCGCATCGATGCCGAAAAAAACGGGGCGCAGTGGGCCTGCCTGCATGACACCAGAGTCACAAAAATCGGAAAAATCCTCCGTAGCACCCGCTTGGACGAACTTCCGCAGTTGTTTTGCATCCTTGCCGGCAAAATGAGCATTGTGGGTCCAAGGCCGGAACGAGCGGTTTTCTACGATG
Organism: Oscillospiraceae bacterium; assembly: GCA_035380125.1. Taxonomy (NCBI): domain Bacteria; kingdom Bacillati; phylum Bacillota; class Clostridia; order Eubacteriales; family Oscillospiraceae; species Oscillospiraceae bacterium. Next base: position 26,223 of record DAOSWV010000023.1, on the reverse strand, counting down.
AATTCGACAAATACATCGAAGGCTTCCGTCAGCGGCTTCTGGTCAAACCCGGACTGACGGGATTGGCACAGATAAACGGCGGATATGAGTTGGAGCCGGAGGAAAAGATCATCTATGACATCGAATACATCAAGATCAGATCGCCTTATCTGGATTTCAAGATCATTCTCAAGACGATCATGATTGTTTTCAATCATAACGGTGCCAGATGATGAGGAATACGATCGAATACCTGCTCAAACACAATATTTTCCTTCAAAAAGCCTATCAGACAGTGCTCAGCGCTTTCTTCCGTCTGATTGGTATATTTATTCGCACCGATGACCGGTTGATCCTATTTTCCGCATTTAACGGAAAGAATTACAACGACAGCCCCAAGGCCGTTTATGAGTATATGAAAATGCTGCCGGAGTGCGCTTCATTTCGTTTTGTATGGGCTTTTGAGCACCCGAATCAATTTCCGAAGCCGGACTGCGAAAAAGTAAAAACCGACACCTGGAAGTATTTCATCACGGCGTTAAAGGCGAAATATTGGGTCACCAACGTCAATATCGGGCGTGGTCTTCACTTTAAAAAGAAGGCCACCGTCTATCTCAATACCTGGCACGGAACCGGCCCCAAAAAAGGCGGTAACGCGGTCAACGGCCGGAAAGACTACAATTTTTCCGATATCGACATTCTCTGCTGTGACGGTGAATATCTCAAGGAGATCATGATCCGAGATTTCGGCGCCTCGGAAGAAAATATCCTGATGTGCGGCAGACCGCGGGAAGACGAACTCTATCATGCCACGCCAGAAAAAGTCAGGTCTTGCCGGGAAAAACTGAACCTCCCTCCGGATAAAAAAGTCATTCTCTATGCGCCGACCTGGCGGGACAGTAAAAACGGCGGAAAAAGTTATCCGTTGGATCTTCCGATCCATCCCGAGCTTTGGGAAAAAGAGCTGAAAGACGACTATATTGTTTTAATCCGGGCGCATTCCCTTGTCACCGACCTGATGAAAATTAATTATACCAGTTTCATCCGAAACGTCTCCGCCCATCCGGACATCAACGACCTTTACCTCGCATCAGATCTGTTGATTTCCGATTACTCCAGCGCATTCACGGATTATTCCATTCTTTCGAAACCGATGCTTTGTTTTGCCTATGACTATGCTTCATTTGATCGGGAGCGCGGTTTATATTTTGATCTGCGAGACCATTTCGACGTTCTTTTCACTGAAGACGAGCTGTTGCAAAAAATTAAAAATCTCGATTCCGGTCGGGAGCGGGAAATCGCCGAAAAATACAGAAATCATTTCATCCGTCGGCAAGACAATGCAACGCAGCAATGCGTCAGACGTCTGTTGGAATTGAGTCAAAGACAAAAATCCGGGGAGTGAAATCATGAACATCGCCTTAATCATCGCGGGCGGCAGCGGAAAACGCACGGGGCAGGATGTACCGAAGCAATTTATGTGCGTCTACAATAAGCCCATCGTTGTCTATACGATGGAAAAATTCCAAAATAACGCTAATATTGATTTGATAGCGGTCGTTTGTATCGACGGCTGGCATGATTTTATTAAAGCGTACGCCCGGCAATTCGGCATCAATAAACTGAACCGCGTGATCGAGGGCGGCGGCACCAGACATGAATCCATCTATAAAGGGCTGTGTTCTCTGGCGGATATCGCATCCCAAGATGACATTATTCTCGTTATGGACGCCAACAGACCTCTTGTGGAAGACCGCGTCATTGATGATAGCATCGAGAAATGCAAACTCCATCAATTTGCCTTACCGGTTGCGCCCTGTGTCGACTCGATGTATTTTTCCGAAAACGGCGATTCGGGCATCCAAAATCTCGAACGCAGCAGATTATTCAAAGGCCAGACGCCCGAGTCGATCCAATACCAAAAAGCCGTTGAGTTATATCAAAAAGCCAACGATCAAGAGTTGGACGCTTTAAGCACTTCGGCCTTGCTGATCCATTTTGGCGAACCCGTACAGTTCTCTGAGGGTTCGGAGAAAAATATCAAGATTACAACGGCCGAGGACATCGAAATTTTCAAAGCATTGTTGAATTCCAAAAATGATGTATGGATTAAGTAAACCATCATCGTTTTTGCAAAGGGAGTGATTTTATGAATATGTTGTTTGTTTTAAATATCGGATTCGACCGACCGGGTCCCTCTGTCCATCTGTTCGAAGACATATTCATACAAGCGCTGAGAAAAGGGCATAAAGTACGAATCATCCTCAAAACCACGGGCGGTGTAAGCCCCGAAATGCCTGACGTTTTAAAATGCCATCCGAATCTGACCTATCATGTTATTTCCGAAAAAGAACCCCTAAAAAACAACTTCGTCATCCGGTATCTCATCGAAATCCGATACGCGTTCCGCTGCTGTAAAATCTATAAAAGCCAAGAAGATACCGACGTTGTTTTTCTGCAGTCATGCGCAAACGCAATTTTCCCGGTCTGTCTGCTCTGTCGCCGCCTGAAAAAACCCGTCGTGTTCAATGTGCAGGATATTTTCCCCGAAAACGCAGCACGCATCGGAATTTTCAGCAAAAACGCCCCCCTGTTCCGCATTTTTTCACGGCTGCAGCGAAAAGCATATGCAAAATGTGCAAAGATCATCACGATCTCAGAGGATATGAAAAAAACGCTGGCCTCTTCGGGCGTCCCGGAACAAAAAATCGCTGTCATCCCCAACTGGGGCGACACCGAACGCACATTACAAATCCCACGTGATGAAAATGAATTTATCAGACATTATCTGCGCTTTCGCGACACCAGCGGTTTTCACGTCGTCTATGCCGGAAACATCGGCCGCATGCAAAACGTGGATATCGTTTTGAAAGCCGCCCAGAAACTGCGAGACCATTCCGATATCCGGTTTTGGATTGTCGGAAACGGTGTTTACAGGGAAAAACTGAGGCGCTATGCGCAAACACTGTCTCTCGAAAACCTCGTTTTCTTGGATCCGGTTCCCGCGCAGTATGCCATCCACCTGTATGCTTTTTCAGACATCAATCTCATTCCGTTGGCAAAAGGTGTGATTCACACCGCGACGCCAAGTAAAACGGCCAACTGTGCCGCCTGTATGAAACCGGCAATTGCGGCGGTGGGCTTTGATTCTCACTACGCCAATTTTTACCGTGAACATTTCGGCTGGAAGATCACGGACAGCGATGATGCCGACGGACTTGCTCAAGCGATTCTCGAAATCAAGCATTCGGGACATCGGCCTTCCGAAGATGCCGCAAGAATATTTCACGAAACATTCTCCCCCTCGAAAAACAGCATGCGATATGTGCAAACACTGGAATCCGCCGCCCGGGCGGCCATGGTAACCTAGGCTGCCATGTAAATAATAAATCAGGAGGTTATGTAATGCGGGTAGGTTTAATTATACCATGCAATTTAAAATATTCCCCTTACGTAAACTATTATTCCGAGCATTTTAAGTCTCTGGGTATTGAATATGATTGCATTATTTGGGATAAAACCGGGCAATCCGATGAAGTTGGTTATGTGTTTCACAGAAAAAGTTCCACAAGAAAAATATCTGATAAAATTATCGGTTATCTCCTATTCGCTGACTATATAAAGAAAACCTGTAAAAACCGAAAATACGATAAAATCATTGTATTCACAATTGTCCCCGGGCTGTATCTCTTAAACTTTTTGGTAAAACGCTATAACGGCAAATATATCCTTGACATTCGCGATTATTCCCCGCTCATCACCATCTTTCCGGCGAAATTTAAAAAGTTATTAAACTGTGCTTCCTATGTCGTTTCTTCATCATATGAGTTTAAAAGCTGGATAAAGCATGATTTTATAATCGGACATAATGTTGACACAAACTCCATTCGTGAAAATGAGCAAATTGATAACTCAAAGGTTTCGACGAAACCATATAAAATTATGTTCGCAGGGAGTTTAATTGAAGGGGCTATAAATAAAAATTTAATTGATACGTTGGCGAATTGCAGCGACATCACGCTCAATTACACCGGTACTCAGACACAAGATAAAATAGCCCTTGAACAACATGTTTTAAATTCAAAGATTCAAAACGTCACATTTAACGGTGTGTATAAAAAAGAAGAAATATATTCGATATATCGAAATAACGCAGATTTTATCAATATTTTACGGGCAAATACCCCAATCAATAAAAACGCGATACCGAACAAATTATATGATGCCGTCCTTGCGGGAGTTCCGGTGTTAGTATTCGAACATAATACCGGTATTGTCAAATATGTAAATGATTTTAATTTAGGCATTGTAATTGAAGACAAACCGCCCAAAGAATTTAAATCCTATCTTTTAGAAAAGCTCAATTCTTACGATGCCAAAAACTATATGTCGGGAAGGAAAAATTTCATCGATCATATCAAAGATGAATACGAAATATTTCATTCGATGTTAACCCAATGGGTAAAAAACGGCTAAAGGAGTGTTCTTGTGAAGAAAAAAATCATGTTGGTTTTTGGGACAAGGCCTGAAGCCATAAAAATGTGCCCGCTTGTAAATGAACTAAAAAAAAGAAACGTCTTCAATATTGTTGTTTGCGTTACCGGACAGCATCGCCAAATGCTGGACCAAGTTCTTAAAACGTTTCAGATTGTTCCCGATTATGATCTTTCTATCATGAAGGATAAACAGACCCTCTTTGATATAACGATTAATATTTTATCAATGATACGAAAAATCCTTGAAGATGAGCGCCCTGATTTGGTTTTAGTGCACGGCGATACATCGACAACATTTTTGACGGCGCTGTCATGCTATTATTTGCAAATACCGGTAGGACATATTGAAGCGGGATTAAGAACCTATGATATTTATTCACCTTATCCCGAAGAATTCAACCGTCAAGCAGTCAGTATTATCTCACGCTTCAATTTTGCGCCCACAGAAATTTCCCGTGAAAATTTGATAAAAGAAGGTAAAAACCCCGATAGCATTTTTGTGACGGGAAATACCGCTATTGATGCACTTAAAACAACGGTAAACCAAAATTATACACACCAAGAATTAACTTGGGCTTCCGACAGTAAACTCATCCTCATCACTGCTCACAGGCGCGAAAACATCGGTGAGCCTTTACGTCATGTTTTTAAAGCCATTCATCGGATTCTCAACGAATTTCCAAATGTTAAAGCGATATACCCCATCCACATGAATCCGGTCGTCAGACAAATCGCTCAAGAAGAATTAGGCGACTGCGACAATATTCATATAATTGAACCGCTTGACGTAATCGACTTTCATAATTTTCTGAACAATTGTTGTTTTGTTCTGACTGACAGCGGCGGAATTCAAGAAGAAGCGCCTTCTCTCGGAAAGCCTGTACTTGTCGTGCGCAACACCACCGAGCGGCCCGAAGGTATTTCGGCAGGCACTCTAAAACTGGTTGGAACACAGGAAAATACCATTTTTGACAATATGAAAGCGCTCTTGGAAAACGAAGATTTATACAAGAAAATGAGCAAGGCAAGCAATCCCTATGGAGACGGCAAAGCGTGCTTAAGAATCGCAGATATTCTTGAAAAACAGCAAGCATTTCAATGACGATTCATTTATAAAAATGAAAAACCAACGAAAGCGGTGATATCAATGTTCCTCTATATAAGTGCCGGAACCTCATATGACATTTATAACAGGCAGTTTGATGCCGGGCTGATCGACGTAGGTTATCAGGCACAAAAATTCAACAATAATATCATCGTCGGTTTATCTCAAAAAGTTGAAGTCGTCTCTTTGTCCGCTCTCCCCTATTTCGATGTGGATACGCAACGAATAGAGGATAACGAAAAGAATATAAGGTTTATTTGCATAAAGAATTGTAAAGGCAAACTCCATAAAATAAATAAAACGAAATTCTTAATTCAGGAAGGGGAAAAAATAATAAAAGACAAACGTCCCGCCGTTATAATCTGCGATGCAATATCTTTTTCACACGCATTTGCAGCCCTGTATCTTTCACGCAAATACCGCATTCCCTCTATTGCCATCGTTACGGATGTGCCCGAAGTTATGTGCAGCGGCAAAATGAACCTATTTATGAGACTTGACGCCATATGTATGAAACAATTTTCGGCTTTCATTCTGCTAACCGCTCAAATGAACGAAATCGTAAATCAGAAAAAGCGACCTTATATAGTTATGGAAGGTTCCTGTATAACGAATATGCCCATCCCGCAAAGAAATGAAAATGGCCCTGCCGTCTGCATATACAGCGGGTCATTATGGAAGAAAAACGCCGGCCTCGAATACTTAATAGAAGGTTTTTTATTAGCCAATATTCCGAATTGTGAATTACATTTTTACGGCAACGGGGAGCTGACAGAAAAGATTATGGAAATCAGTGAAAAACATCCCAAAATCAAATATATGGGGTGTGTCACAAATGCCGAAATGATACAAAGACTTAGCTACGCAGCTTTGTTGATAAATCCAAGGCCGTCTGACGAATATTTTTGCAAATATTCATTTCCGTCAAAAACATTTGAATACATGGCAAGCGGAGTGCCGGTTTTAATGACAAAACTGCCCGGAATCCCCACAGAATATTTTAATTATGTTTACACAATAGATGAAGAAAACGGAGAAGGTGTTTGTAATAAATTAAAAGAAATTTTCAATCAGCCAAGTAATTTTATGCGCAACAAAGGATTGACGGCAAGAAAATATATTACGGAAAACAAAAACAATGTAATTCAATCGCAGCGAATTTTGGATTTTATCAATTCACTCTGAGAAACGGTGGGAAAATGCACAAAACAAAAAATTTCTTTACATTAAATCAAATGATCATTTTGGCAGGCGTGTTTTTGGCAGCCATGAATTTTCTGGGGAGATACTATTATTTTATTTATCTCGCCTTTGTGTTGTTCTGTATTTTTTATCGGGGGAAATTTAAAATGGACGCCGCAGCTGTGCCGCTGTTCATCTTATCGGTCTGTATTCTTTTATTCGCACCGAGTTCCTTAAATCAATTAACTTATATGATAAAACCGTTTACCTATCCCCTGTGTTATATTATCGGGTATAATTTATTGAAAACGGCCAACGATGTACCGAACGATGAAAAGATCGAGACTCGCCTGAAAGCCATCATTTGTATTCTGGGAATCGGATTGCTTATCCACCTGTTGTTAAACATGGTGATCAATATCAATATCAGCTCCCGCAATTCGATTGACTTTTGGTCAAAAGAGGTTTTAAGTGCAACGGGTCAAACCGCATTGAGCTGTCTGGCAATCGGTGTGGCCTGTGCTTTGTTGTTTTCCGATACAAAATTCATTCACAAATTGTTATCTTTGGCAACGCTGACATTGATCCTGCTGTACAATCTGATCCTTGCCGGCCGGACAATCATCATCATGGTTGTGTTGATGCTCTTATTATCATTTGCACATCTGTTGATTACAGATGAAAACCGAAAGCAAAAAACAACTGCCGTTTTTTTCGTCCTGTTTTTGATTGCAGCCGCTTTTATCCTTTATCAGGGGAATGTCTTCAATATTCAAGACCTGATTAAAAACTCAAACCTGTATCAACGCTTTTTCGGCCAGTGGGGACAGAACGTCGCCAGTGACGGGCGGTTGCAGTACAAACGTTACTTTTTAAGCAAGCTGTTCGATTACCCGTTCGGGGGCGCACATATCCGGCATGAAGTGGGTTCCTATGCCCACGACCTCTATCTCGACACTTATGACGAAGCCGGTTTCATCGCATTCTTTGCGGTTATCTCATACATGCTTATATCCTTAAAACACCTGTGGAGATGCCTGAAAGACCGATCGATCAATTTTTCGCTTCGCCAGTTGATCTTCTGCACCTATACTGTCCTGTATGCGGAATTTTTGATCGAGCCCATCTTGCTGGGCATGCCTTGGATTTTTGCCTCTTTTTGTCTGATAGACGGCGCTCTATCCTATTATTTGAACCGCAGAAAAACCGTTGCCGTCTCAGAAAAAAACGGAGAATGGGGGAAAGCTTATGCGTATCGCTGAAATTAATATGCTTTCAAGCGGAAGTACGGGAAACATCATGCTGAATATCGCAAAATGTGCGCGCGGCGTCGGAATTGACGCACGCACCTATTCCACGCACGTGTTTTCTAAAAAATACACCAAATGCCCTCCCGCCCCCACCGGACACAAATACTTCGGTACTTATTTCGAAAACGGTTTACATTTTATACTCACAAGAATCACCGGCTGCAACGGGTGTTTTTCCTACTTCGGGACCCAACGCTTGATCGATGAGCTGAAAGAATATAAGCCGGATGCCATCCATCTACATAACCTTCATCAATTCTGTTTTCATCTCCCGTCGTTGTTCCGTTATCTCAAATCCAGCGGCACACCCGTCGTCTGGACACTCCATGATTGCTGGACTTTTACGGGCCAGTGCCCTCATTTTTTAATGGCCGGGTGCAACAAATGGAAAACGGGATGCCATCATTGCCCGCAGTTCCGTGAATACCCAAAGTCCTACATGGATCAAACCAAGCGGATGTATAAATTGAAGAAGAAATGGTTTTGCAGTATTCCGAATATGACCCTTGTAACACCCTCGCAATGGTTGGCGGATTTGGTGAAACAATCGTTTCTCGGGGAGTATCCCGTTCGTGTGATCAACAACGGGATTGATCTGCATGTCTTCAAACCGACACCGAGTGATTTTCGAGAAAGATACGGATTGACCGGAAAGCGTCTTATTCTCGGGGTGGCATACGGTTGGGGGCCGCGAAAAGGGCTGGATATATTCATCGATCTTTCAAAACGCCTTGATCCAGAGAAATATCAAATCATTCTCGTCGGTACAAACGATAAAACGGACAAGCTCCTGCCTCCCGAAATTATTTCTATCCACCGTACGCAAAATCAAAAAGAACTCGCCGAAATTTACACTGCTGCTGATGTATTTGCAAATCCGACAAGAGAAGATAATTTTCCTACTGTTAATATAGAATCCCTTGCCTGCGGCACACCGGTTATCACTTTTAATTCCGGAGGCAGCCCCGAAATCCCCGATGAAACATGCGGTTTGGTAGTTTCCTGCAATGATATCGACACGTTATACGATGAAATTGTCCGTGTCTGTGAGACAAAACCGTTTTCGGAAGAGGCTTGTCTGAAAAGAGCGCGCAGTTTTGACATGAACAACAAGTTCATGGAATATGTGCGCCTGTGCCGCGAGGAAGCGTTATGAACATTGTTTTTGTCTCAAACTTCTTCAATCACCATCAAAAACCGTTTTCGGAGGCCATGAACGCCCTGACAAACGGCCAATATTCCTTTATCGAAACCGGTGTTATGAGCCAAGAACGCATCAATTTTGGATGGGCTGTTCAACATTATCCCGCATATGTCAAAAAATATTTTGAGAATGAACAAAATCGACTGCTCTGCCGGGAACTGATCGATGCCGCAGATGTCGTAATTATCGGAAACGCACCGGAGGAACTGATCAAAAATCGTTTGAAAATCGGAAAATTAATATTCAGATATTCCGAGCGTATTTATAAAAACGGGTTTCAGTGGTATAAGCTCCCAAAGCGTATGATCGGTTTTTATTTAAAATTCACCCGTTATAAAAATCAATATTTGCTTTGCGCAAGCGCTTATACCGCCGCGGATTTTGCCAAAACGGGAGCTTTTATCAATAAAGCCTATAAATGGGGTTATTTCCCTGAAGCGAAACAATATAACAATATTGAAAACTTAATCCGTCAAAAAGAACCCGTCTCCATCCTGTGGGCCGCACGACTAATTGACTGGAAGCACCCGGAAGCCGCGATAGATACTGCTAAACACCTTAAAAAAAGCGGATATTCGTTCAAACTCCGAATGATCGGAACAGGCCCGCTGAAAAACGCTGTTGACTCCGCAATCGCCGAAAACAACCTGTGCGACTGTGTCGAACTGATGGGTCCCATGTCGCCCGATCAAGTGCGAAAACACATGGAAGAATCGGAAATTTTCATCGCGACCTCCGATTTCAGAGAAGGTTGGGGTGCCGTACTCAACGAATCCCTGAATAGTGCTTGTGCAGTCGTGGCAAGCCATGCCATGGGTTCGGTGCCGTTGCTGATCAAAGACCGTGATAACGGGCTGATTTACGAAAACGGCAATACAGACGACCTCTTTCAAAAGGTTAAGTACATGCTCGATCACGACCGGGAACGACAGGAAATGGGGCTTCGGGCTTATCAAAGCATCACCGAGCAATGGAACGCCGAAAACGCAGCAGCACGATTCATTCAACTCGCGGAGGCAATCCTGAACGGAAACAAACGCCCCGATCTATTTGAATACGATGTGTGCAGCAAGGCCGGAATCTTAAAAAACGGATGGTACAAAACTCATGAGTAAGTACAATTTGTATCAAATCAAGGATGTGCTGCCATGATAAAAGCCGTAAAAAACCTATTCCGTTCCAATGTGGCAAAAAACGCCTCCTGGATTATCGGCTGCCGAATCGTCCAGATGCTCATCTCGTTTTTTGTCGGCATCCTGACGGCACGATATTTGGGACCGGGTAATTACGGACTGATCAATTATGCGGGCGCCTATACGGCGTTTTTCACCTCGCTGTGTACCTTGGGTATCAACTCGATCATCATCAAGGATTTTGTAGATCATCCCGATGAACAAGGTGAAACCATCGGCTCGGCCATCGGTCTCCGTCTGATTTCCAGCGCTCTTTCTGCCCTGATGATTATCGGAATCGTCAGTATTGTCGACCGCGGAGAAACGACCACCATATTGGTCACGGCACTGTGCAGTTTGGGATTGATTTTTCAAACCGTCGATACCATTAATTACTGGTTTCAAAATCGCCTCCAATCGAAAATCACCTCTTTGGCAGTATTATTCGGTTATATCATCGTGTCGGCATACAAAATTATTCTGTTAATTCTGAAAAAAGATGTCACCTGGTTCGCCTTCTCGACCTCGATCGATCACATCTGCATTGTAGTTTTTATCTACATCTCTTATAAAAAGAACGGTGGCCCGAAATTAACTTTCTCCTTTAAAAAAGGCATGAAGCTGCTCAAAAGCAGTTATCACTTCATCATTTCGGGCTTGATGGTTGCAATTTACGGTTACACCGATAAATTTATGCTGAAGCAAATGCTCGATGAATCAACGGTCGGTTATTATTCGATCGCAACTGCTCTTTGCGCGGTTTGGACGTTTGTCCTCTCTGCAATCATCCAATCAATGGTTCCCGGCATCATGGAATCTTACAGCAAAGATAAAAATATATTCGAGCGAAAAAACGTACAGCTGTATGCCATTGTGTTTTATGTATCCATATTTGTCTCTCTGTTCTTTACCGTTTTTGCATCCCCGATTATATCGATATTATACGGCGCCGAATATTTGCCGTCGATCATGCCTCTCAGAATCGTGACCTGGTATACTGCATTTTCTTACCTCGGCGTTGCCAGAAACGCCTGGATTGTCTGTGAGAACAAGCAGCGATATTTAAAATACATCTATATCTGCGCTGCGGTCATGAACGTTGCCATGAATCTGATCTTTATTCCCTTCTGGGGTGCTTCGGGAGCCGCAGTCGCTTCTTTACTGACACAGATTTTCACAAGCATCATCCTTCCGTTATTTATGAAAGACCTCAGACGAAATTCCATTTTAATCTTTAAGGGGATTGCATTAAGAGGGATACTATCTAAGAATCGGTCAAATCCTTAATACAACACACCGGAATCTGTATACTCTTGCCGCTAATACGAATGGGTAAAAATATAAAAGAAGGAGCCATCATAATGAATGAACACAAATTATTAACGTTAGCAGAACTTCAGGACATTTTGTATGAGATCCTGAAAGCGTTTGCCGCGTTTTGCGACGATAATCATTTGAACTATTTCCTTTTTGGAGGCACTCTGCTTGGTGCGGTGCGTCATCAGAATTTTATACCGTGGGACGATGATGTTGATGTTTCAATGCCGAGGCCCGATTACGAAAAATTCATTGAATTGACGAAGAATTCTCCATGGGAAAATTACGCGGTAACACAATACACCCAACCATTTATCAAAATGGTGGATACAAGAACCGTGATGAAAGAGCGCTTAGTAAAGGATTCATTGGATACTGAGAGTATTTTTATAGACATATTTCCCATTGACGGTTTACCGACGTCAGAAAAAAAGCAAAAAGAACATTTTAAAAGGGTAAAAATCAAAAAAAGATTCCTTGTATATAACATCGTGGATATTAATAAACTCCTGAAAGAAGACCAAAATCATAAATTTTATCGTAAAATCATCTATTCATTGTTTTCCATATTGAGTTATCAAAAACTCAGAGATGCCGTTAACAATCAGGCGCAAAGATATGCCTATTCCCAATCAGAATACGTGTCTGTAAGCATATGGGGGTGGGCCGAAAAAGATATCAGTAAAAAATCGGCATTGGAAAAAAGAGTCGCTGTTCCTTTTAGAGATTCTATGTTCTGGTGTCAAGGAGACTATATCGAGAGTCTGAAGAAAAAATACGGGGACTATATGAAGCTCCCGCCGGAAAATAAAAGACCCCCGTTTCACGGACTATGCTATCTAAAAGAAAGGATGGATGAATCATGGTAATCGGATATACTGCCGGCGTATATGATTTATTTCATATCGGACATTTGAATCTTTTTAAAAATGCCAAAGGCATGTGTGACAAGTTGATTGTCGGCGTGACGGTGGACGAGCTCGTTACATACAAAGGCAAACGGGCCATTATCCCGTTTGAAGACCGCATTGAAATCGTGCGGAGCATCAAATATGTTGATGCGGCAGTTCCGCAGTATGACATGGACAAGCTGTTGATGTGTAAAAAGCTTGGCGCTTCGCTTTTATTTGTGGGTGACGATTGGTTTGAAACGGAGAAATGGATTGAATATGAAAAAAAGTTCCAAGCAGAAAATATTAAAATCATCTATTTCCCCTACACAAAAGGGGTGTCATCTACGCAAATAATAAAAGCGTCAAATGCAATAAGAGATAAAGATAAAAAATGATTTTCGATGAAACTACTGCTTTATATTCTTGATTTGACAAAGAAGATGCTTCTTGAATCAAAATAAACTGAAAAACACATAAGGATGAAAAAATGTTACAATTAAAAAACAAAACGCTCTTAATCACCGGAGGTACCGGCTCGTTCGGCAACGCCGTTTTAAACCGGTTTCTCGAAACCGATATCGGCGAAATCCGCATTTTATCCCGCGACGAAAAAAAGCAGGACGATATGCGGCACGACTTCCAAACCAAAATGCCCGAAGTGTCGGATAAAATCAAATTTTTCATCGGTGACGTCCGGGACCTCTCCGGTGTGAAAAACGCCATGCACGGGGTGGACTATATCTTTCACGCGGCGGCGCTCAAGCAGGTGCCGTCCTGCGAATTTTTTCCGCTTGAAGCCGTCAAGACCAACGTCCTCGGTACCGATAATGTTTTGACGGCAGCCATCGGCGAGGGGGTCAAAACCGTCATCTGCCTGTCGACCGACAAAGCTGCCTACCCCGTCAATGCGATGGGAACCAGCAAGGCTATGATGGAAAAGGTTATTGTCGCAAAATCGCGCACGGTTTCGCCCGACCGGACCAAAATCTGCTGTACCCGTTACGGCAACGTCATGTGCAGCCGCGGTTCGGTCATTCCGCTCTGGATCGAACAGATCAAATCAGGCAAGCCAATCACAGTTACCGAACCTAAGATGACGCGTTTTATCATGTCGCTCGACGAGGCGGTTGATCTTGTTTTATTCGCCTTCGAAAACGGCGTCTCCGGCGATATTCTCGTGCAAAAGGCTCCGGCCTGTACCATTGAAATACTTGCACAAGCTGTGAAAGAATTGTTCTGCTCCGAAGACGAGATCAAAGTGATCGGCATCCGTCACGGCGAAAAGATGTATGAGACCCTTCTGACCAACGAAGAATGTGCCCATGCGGTCGATTTGGGCAGTTTCTACCGCGTCCCGTGCGACAAGCGCGATTTGAACTACGACAAATACTTTAAAGACGGCGATGTCAAACGCAACACCCTCAGCGAATTCAATTCCAACAACACCCGGCTTTTAAATGTTGAGCAAGTAAAAGAAAAACTGCTCTCCCTTCAGTACATACGGGACGAGCTGGAAGCTTTTCAAAAATGACGGACGATTTTACATCCGGTATGATGGCGCTCATCAGAAGCGCATTAACCGCAGTACCCGCAGCGCTGCCGGAGAATTTTAACTGGCCTGCGGCCTATCAACTCGCAGACGCGCATCAGATTCTCCCGCTTCTTTACTATGGAATCCTTAATTCAAACTGCACCGTGCCCCAAGACCAACTGCGGCTTTTCAAACAGAGTGTTATCACCGGTGCGGTATTGGATCAAATGCAAACGGCCGAATTTGAGCGCATCTCCCGCGCTTTCGAAACAAACGGCATCGACTATATGCCGCTCAAAGGCATCAATTTAAAGCCGCTGTATCCCGATCGTTCTATACGCATCATGAGCGATACGGACCTCTTAATCCGCACCGGACAATACGCCGAAATCGTTCCCGTGATGCAGTCTCTCGGCTATACCCAAACCGTCGAAAGCAACCACGAATATGTATGGCGAAAATCCGACGCACTGACGGTCGAATTGCACAAACGCCTGATCCCGTCGTATAATAAGGACTATTGTTCATATTACGGCGACGGATGGCAGCTTGCGCATCCGGTGAAACCGAAAAGTCCTCAATATCAACTGAGCAAAGAGGATCAGTTCATCTACCTTCTCACCCATTTTGCAAAGCACTACCGCGACGGCGGAATCGGCATTCGGCATCTCGTCGACCTTTGGGTATACAAAAACGCCAATCCCGCCATGAAGCCCTCCTATCTCCGTTCCGAACTGACCAAACTTCAGCTCACCGCGTTTTATGACAACATCACCGATGTTCTCGACGTCTGGTTCAATGGCCACACCCCCGGCAGCAAATCAAATCTGATCACCAAACACATCTTCGAAAGCGGCGCATACGGCACGAATGAATTCAAAGCGCTTGCCATCTTGCTCAAGTCGGGAAAAACAGGCGACTCCGCCAAAAAGAAAAGACGAAAAGCCATTACCCGGCTCCTGTTTTTACCCTGCCGTCAGATGGCAGTCCGTTATCCCGTGCTGAACAAATTCCCCTTTTTACTTCCGGTCTTCTGGATGATCCGGGGCGTCGATACGGTTTTGTTCCACCGCGATAAAATCGCGAAACAAAAAAAGCGGCTGAATGCTCTCACCCCAGTCAATATCGATCAATACCGGCGGGAACTGCATGATGTCGGATTGAATTTTAATTTTGAGGAGTGATTTGATGAACATTTTAATCACGGGTGCCGGAGGTTTTATCGGAAAAAACCTCTGCGCGGCGTTGAAAAACATCAGGGACGGCAAAGACAAAACCACCGGTCTCAGCGCCGACATCACTTTATTTGAATACGATCTCGAAACCGACCCGTCGCTGTTGGATGATTACTGCAGAAAAGCCGATTTCGTCTTTCACCTCGCCGGTGTCAACCGTCCGAAAGAACTCTCTGAATTCATGGAGGGCAATTTCGGTTTCACCTCCGTTTTGCTGGAAACGCTGAAAAAGCATCATAACACCTGCCCGGTGATGATCTCCTCCTCCATTCAGGCCCAACTCGACAACCCTTACGGGCAGAGCAAAAAGGCCGGTGAAGCGCTGATGTTTACCTATTCCGAAGAGACCGGCGCCAAAGTGCTTGTCTACCGCTTCCCCAACGTCTTCGGGAAATGGTGCCGCCCCAATTATAACAGCGCCGTGGCGACTTTTTGCCACAATATCGCCCACGGCCTGCCGATCACCGTCAACGACCGCAGCGTTATGATGACGCTGGTTTACATTGACGACGTTGTTGCAGAACTCATCCGTGCCCTGAGCGGCAGTGAAAACCGCGTCGGCGAATATTGCAAAGTCCCTGTTGAGCATAAAATCACTCTCGGCGAGATCGCCGACCTGATTTACAGTTTTAAGCACAGCCGAACGGACCGCAGCGTCCCCGACCTGTCCGACGAATTCACCAAAAAACTCTATGCGGCTTATCTTTCCTATCTGCCGCCGAATAAACTCAGCTATCCCCTGAGAATGAACGTCGACAACCGCGGCAGCTTCACCGAAATTCTGCGCACCGCCGACCGCGGCCAGTTCTCGGTCAATGTCTCCAAGCCCGGCATCACCAAGGGCAATCATTGGCACAACACCAAAAACGAGAAGTTCCTGGTTGTGAGCGGAAAAGGCGTAATCCGCTTCCGGAAAATTGACACCGCCGAGGTTTATGAGTATTATGTATGCGGCGAGCAGTTGGAAATAATCGATATCCCCACCGGATACACCCATAACATCGAAAACCTCGGCGACACCGATATGGTCACCTTCATGTGGGCCAGCGAGTGTTTTGACCCCGAAAAACCGGACACTTTTTATGAGGAAGTATAACATGAGTAAATTAAAATTGATGACCATCGTCGGCACAAGGCCCGAAATCATCCGGCTTTCGGCGACAATCAAAAAATGCGACGTCTATTTCGATCAAATTCTCGTACACACCGGACAGAATTACGATTACGAGCTCAATCAAATTTTTTTCGAGGACCTCGGCCTGCGTGCGCCCGACTTCTATCTGGACTCGGTCGGTCAAAACCTGGGCGAGACCGTCGGCAATATCATCGCCAAATCCTATGCGCTGATGACCGAGCAAAAACCGGATGCTCTGCTGATTCTCGGTGACACCAACTCCTGCCTGTCGGCCATTTCGGCAAAGCGCCTGCACATTCCGATTTTTCATATGGAAGCGGGCAACCGCTGTTTCGACGAGTGCCTGCCGGAGGAGACCAACCGCCGCATCGTCGACCACATTTCCGACGTCAACCTGTGTTACAGCGAACATGCACGCCGGTATCTGAACGCCGAGGGCACCGCCAAAGAGCGCACTTTCGTCACCGGTTCGCCGATGGCTGAAGTACTGCAGGCCAATCTCGACAAAATCAAGGCCTCCGAGGTACTCTCTCGCCTCGAACTTGAACCGAAAAAATATATTCTGCTCTCGGCCCACCGCGAAGAAAACATCGATACGGAGGCCAACTTCATCAATCTGATGAACGCGGTGAACGCACTGGCGGAAAAATACGATCTGCCGATCTTGTATTCCTGCCACCCCAGAAGCGCCAAATTCATCGAGCAGCGTGATTTCAAATTCGATCAACGGGTCAGGCAGAACAAACCCCTCGGCTTTCACGATTATAACAACCTGCAGATGAACGCCTTTGCAGTCGTCTCGGATTCCGGAACCCTGCCCGAGGAGAGCAGCTTCTTCCTCTCGGTCGGTTCACCGTTCCCCGCCGTCTGTATCCGCACCTCCACCGAACGGCCCGAAGCGCTTGACAAAGGCGATTTCGTCATCGCCGGAATCACCGCCGAGCGGGTTTTGCAGGCTGTTGACACAGCGGTCGCAATGAATCAAAACGGCGATAACGGTATCCCGGTCCCCGATTATATCGATCAAAACGTCAGCGATAAGGTCGTCAAAATCATCCAATCCTACACCGGAATCGTCAATAAGATGGTGTGGCGAAAAAATTAAAATATCTTATTTATGAGATAAAGGGTGCGATTTTAAATCGCACCCTTTTTATTGAAAGTGTCCCTGGATTCACCGTCTGTCCATTATCCGAAATCCCCAAAAAGTGCTTGACAAAGGGAATAATCCGTGATAGCATATATGGATGTGGAGTTGTTTGCAGTTGCGAAAAGCAAACCGTAAATCAGAGCGGATATCGAATCATTATGCCTTTCGTTTCTCATATTTGGGTTTATTCGTTCTCGGCAACCCCCATACTTTTTAACAGCAGCTTCGGGAGAAAAACCTATGGAATGTTTCGGCCCCGCATACGAACTGCTTCCCAAAATGCGGGAACTCTTAGCCCGGGGTGAGGGTTTCTGGCTCACCGTCACCGGCAACAGCATGTACCCCACCCTCACTCATCTCGAAGACAAGGTCTATATCTCACCTCTTGACGGGCAGATAAAAAAGGGCGACATTCTGCTCACCCGAACCCAAAACGGTGGTTGTATTCTCCACCGTCTGATCCGCCGCAAAGGGGATTCGCTTTATTATCAGGGTGACGCGCTCAATACCCAAGAAGGTCCTCTGCCAATTAGGTATGTGGTCGGAAGAGTGACAAAAATACAGCACCGTGAAAAAATTATTTCGGTAAGCCCGTTTTATCACTTCGAGTGCTTATTGCGGCTGAGGGGATATCGCTTTAAAAGACGGCTTGCAGCCGCGGTAATAACCACCGTATCCGATAAACGAAATGGCGGAAAGTAACATGGCTGAAACATTTATCGATTACAACTGCTGTTTCGGGGACTGTCTTTTACGCGTTCATGAACAAGGTTCCATGCTCCGCAACGGCCCGTTTTCCCGATTTTTATGCGAAAAACCCTATCGCAGCACCGTCACTCTGAAAATTACCCGCACACAGCTTCCGGCAAAAGGTGATCTGAAAGCCGTCACCCGAGATCAAAACCTGATCGTATATGCCGCAGACAGCGGATGGATGTTTGAAAGCGGCAATCCCCAAGCGCCCTGTACCGTTTCGGCCTCACCCGATTATTCCGAACTGCGCGCATACCTCCCGACCGGTAAAAACGACCGGACGTGGGAAGAAAGTTTTCTCCAACTCCTCAGAGTCGCGCTGGAATGCCGTATGATTTATTGCGGCCTTGTCTCAATTCACGCCTCCTGCGTCAGTCATAACGGCGCAGCAATTCTCTTCACAGGGCCTTCAGGAACCGGAAAAAGCACACAGGCCGCCCTCTGGCAAGCCCGTTTCGGGGCGGAAATTCTCAGCGGTGATAGACCGCTTGTTGGGGTCTCGGACAAAGAAATTCGTGCTTACGGCGTCCCATGGGACGGAAAAGAACAGATTTTCCTTCAAAAGGACTTCCCGGTCAAAGCGATTGCCGAACTCCGGCAGGCCAATGAAAACCGCATCAGAAAATTGGACAAAGACCAGGCGTTCCGGCTGTTGATGACGCAGTGTTTTATCCCGATGTGGGACGACGAAGCCAAGTTCCTTGCGGTCAAAACCATTCGCGCATTGATTGAATCGGTCCCGTTTTACAGGATGTTTTGCCTTCCGAACGAAGACGCGGCCGAACTGCTGAACAAAGTTCTTTTTTCCGCCGAAAACTCATTAACAAAGAGGGTGCAGAGAGATATGAAAATTGTAAAAGGATTCATCCTGAGAAATGTTGCGGGCGAGTGGATCGCGATGCCCGCAGGCGATCATATCAAAACGTTCGAAGGCGCCGTTGTGCTCAACGAGGTCTCGGCATTCATCTGGAAGCAACTGTCTCAACCGATCTCGCGGGAGGACCTGCTCTCGGCCGTTTTGTGCGAATTTGACATCGACCAAGCCACCGCCGCAGCCGATTTGGATGAATTTCTCGCCCTGCTCGACAAAAAGGGCTTTTTACAGAAAGACTGAGCGGAGGCAAACAAGGAATGTCGCAGCTTTTAGAGGCACTTGCTTCAAAAGAGGAACTTGAAAAATCAATTGCCTTTGAACAGTACCTGCGCAAATCGGCATTTGAAAAAGGCGTCCCTCTCATCGGATACTTCGAACTCACACCGAGATGCACTTTGAACTGCGTCATGTGTTATGTCCATTTGAATCCCGTGCAAATGTCAAATCAAGCGGAGCTTCCTGTCGGGCAATGGAAATCGCTGATGGATCAGGCCTGTGATGCGGGTATGCTGTATGCCGTATTGACCGGCGGCGAATGCCTGATGTATCCGGGGTTCTTTGAACTCTACGAGCACCTGCAGTCCCGGGGCGTGCTGATATCCGTATTCACCAACGCAACGCTTATTGATGAGAAAACGGTTTTGTGGCTTTCCAAGCACCCGCCTCAGCGGGTTCAGATTTCGGTCTACGGCAGCTCTGCCGAACAATATCAAACCATCACCGGCAGCGCGGACGCTTTTGATAAAGTGGATCACGCCATTGATCTTTTAAAAGCGGCGAATATCCCGTTAAATCTCGCAATTACGGTATGCAGGCAAATGCTTTCCGATTTTGAGCCGTTATTGCGCTATTGCAAATCCAAAGCACCCGTCCCGTATTATATCAATCCTTTTCCCTTTCCCGCCAGAAGCGAAACGGGACGCGCTTATGGTAATTATACGCCTTCCACAGATGAGATTGTTGAAATTTTTAAAACCAGAAAACGATTCGAAGGCGGCAGCGCGATTCCGTGGTCCTGCGAAGAAGAACTGCTTGCCAACGCAACTCACGCAGAGAATGCCGATGAACCGCCCTTTTCAAGAAAGGTCAGCTGTACGGCGGGCACCATTAAATTTTCAATCAATTGGCGCGGCGTTATGACCCCATGCAATGTGTTTGATTTCGCCGAATCTCATCCTCTCAAGGACGGATTCAGAGCCGCATGGGACGAGATCCACACAAAAACTGCGGCTTACCGAACACCCGTAGAGTGCACAAAATGTGCATACCGCCGCGCATGTATTCCCTGTCCCGCCATTCATTGGCTGGCCTCGGGCAAAGACCGGGTAAATCCCTTGATATGCACCACCATTAAAAAACTATCTTTGGAAGGTCTTCGAACATTATAAACTTACTACCATTTAATTGCTATAAGAAAGGAAAACCGATCATGAAAAAGCACTACGAAAAACCCTGTCTGGAGGTCACGGAGTTCCGTTTTTCCGAACACATCGCAGCATCCGGAGACGCGGTGCCGAACTGCACCATCATCTGGTTGAATTCCGGACCCACCGGCTGCACTTCGGGTACACCGGTAGAGTATTCCGTCAATAACTGATCGAAACAAAAATCAACTTGTTTTCTCTTTAACTCGTATATCAAAGAGAAAACAAAACCACGGAGGCGGCAATCATGAAAGATAAGCTCAAAAAACTTGCCGTCTTCTTTCGCGACAAAGACAATCAAACAAAATATCTCGGGTGGATGATCGCAAAAACAAAACCGTTCGTCCGCCCTTTGGTGTGTTTGTTTCTTCTGAATGTCCTGCTCGCGCTTGCCGGCATCGGGATAACCGTCGTTACGAAGTATGTCATCGACGGTGCAACCGGCAGCGGTTCCGTCTTCACAATTCCGGGCATTGCGCTGATCATCCTCCTTTCGGCTCTGAGCATCGGTGTCGGCGCTTTCACCGGTATAAAATCCTCTCTGATCAACGAACGGTATGCGTTCAACATCCGCTCAAAGGTCTATCACAGCGTCCTCCGGGGCGTGTGGCCGAAAATCAGTTCATTTCACAGCGGAGACATCATCACCCGGCTGACCGGTGATATCAACAGCGTTGCAGGCGGCATCTCCTCGATTTTTCCGACGGCCTTATTTCTGGCCGTACGGCTGATCGTCGCTTTCAGCGTGCTGTTTTATTACGATCATTTTTTAGCGGTTGCGGCGTTGCTGCTCGGCCCGGTCGGCGTATTAATCAGTCTGACCTTCGGTGGTAAACTAAAAAAATATCAGGACGAGTTAAACAAAACCGAATCGGAATACCGGTCTTTTTTACAGGAAACGGTGGAAAATATCTCGGTGGAGAAGGCCTTTGAACAGGAGGATCTCTGCGCCGCAAAACTCGAAGACCTGCGCAAAAAACGATTGGGCATCATCACAAAACGCAGCCGACTGAACGCCGCAATGAACGTCTCCATTCGCACGGTGTTTTACCTGGGTTATGTCGTTGCGTTTGCCTGGGGCATCTTTCGTCTGTCAAACAACTCGATCACATACGGCACGATGACGGTTTTTCTTTCGCTCGTCTCGCAGGTACAGGGGCCGATTCTGGACCTCGGAAACCTGATCCCGCAGTTCATCTCCGTACTGGCCTCCGCGGGCCGCGTGATGGAAATCGACGCAATTGAACCGGAAATCGTCAGAGAACAAAAAATCCCAGACGCAAGCAAAAATATCGGGATCAAAATCAACGACCTCACTTTCGGTTATAATAAAGAAACAGTGCTTGAACACGTCAGCTGTGTCATCGCACCCAACGAAATCGTCGGCGTCGTCGGCGAGAGCGGCGCGGGCAAGACCACATTGGCCTATTTGCTGCTCTCCCTGCTCCGTCCCGACAGCGGAAATCTTTGTTTTTACAATGATTCAGGCGCCGAAGAAGAGGCGACTGCAGCCGCACGCCGATTCATCTCCTATGTCCCGCAGGGCAATACACTCCTATCCGGTACGATTGCCGAAAACCTGCGCACCGGTAACCCGAACGCATCCGATACCGATTTACAGCAGGCGTTAAAAACCGCCGACTGCCTGTCTTTCGTCGAACGGCTGGAAGAAAAACTGGAAACACGCATCGGTGAAAACGGAGCCGGTTTGTCGGTGGGACAGGCCCAGCGAATCGCAATTGCGCGCGCGATTTTAAAAAATGCCCCTATTTTAATTTTAGATGAAGCGACCTCGGCGCTGGATGCGGAAACCGAAGAACGCGTTTTAAAAAATTTGCGATCCAGCGGTATGATCCACACCTGCTTCATCATCACTCACAGAAGATCGATGTTGACCTATTGCAGCCGTGCCGTCGAAGTGAAAGATAAAAAAGTGCAGCCGCTACATTTGACCGATTTTAAAAACGACACAGATAAAACATAAATCACCGCTCGAATAAATCCCCCGGATTTGCAGATAATGATTGGGAAATGTCGCATATTGCGGCAGAGAAATTGTAAATTCGGAGGCAATTTATCATATGAAGGCAACGGGAATCGTCAGGCGTATCGACGATCTGGGTCGAGTGGTCATCCCCAAGGAAATCCGGCGCACCATGCGCATCCGGGAAGGCGATCCGCTCGAAATTTTTACGAACGCCGACGGCGAAGTCATTTTTAAAAAATATTCACCCATCGGCGAACTGACCGAGGTGTCCAGCATCTATGCGGAGGTCATGTTTAAAAACAGCACCGACCCGGTCGTGATCTGTGACCGCGACCATGTGATTGCAGCGTCGGGCGTATCAAAAAAAGAGGTATTGGAACGGCGGGTTTCGCCGTTACTCGAAGAAGTTATGGAGCAGCGCAAGCCGTTTGTCGCCAAACCGGGTCTGAAACATCTGACGGCCATCGAGGGCATCGAGCGCACCTCCTCAATCGCAATCCCGATTTTGGCAGCGGGGGACGTATGCGGCGCAGTGCTGATGATGTCGGATGATAACAACACCGTCCCCAAGGACAGCGACGTCAAAATGATCAATGTGGCAGCGGCATTTCTGGGCCGCCAGCTTGAGGGTTAAGAAATAATGTCATTCTGAGCGAAGCAATTTCTAATTGCGTAGTCGAAGAATCTCGGACTGATAACGGCAATGTAATAACGATTATATTTTATATCCAAACTGCCCGCGCATTTTGCGCGGGCAGTTTTGTATACCCCGCCGCCGCCCTTACATATACAAATCTTGCATTCCGTGTCAATTTATGGTATAATTATTGCAGTTCAATATCAATCAAGCGGAGGAATCGGGCATGAATCATCCAGAAAATCCGTCCATGCACTTTTCGGTGTTGATGACCGCAGGTCTGCTCCTATGCGGCTGCGTTCTTCTCTCCTGTTCATCTGCCTCATCGCAGGCCTCTTCCACGCTGATTTTATCCGAAACCGCTTCTCCGTCATCAGTTTCCGTATCTTCTCAACTCTCTTTCCAATCCTCAGCGGTATCCTCTACATCGGTATCCTCCGAGCCGTATTCCTTTGTCCCGCTCTCGGTGGCTTCGACCCCCGACGAAGAAGCTGACGACCTATTTTCGCACAGCCTGCTCGCCGTTGCCAAACAGGGCAAATGGGGCTATATCGACAAAACCGGAAACTTTGTCATTCCGCCGCAGTTTGACAATGCCTTTCAATTTACCCCTATCGGATATGCCTGCGTAGCCATAGGAGACCTTTACGGTTATATCAATTTGAAAGGTGAATACATTGTCGAACCGAAATATGATACCGTTTACGGCTTTGACGATAACGGCCTCGCAGTAGTCGAATTAAACGATAAATGGGGCGTCATTGACGTAACCGGTGAATATATCATCCCCTTGGAATACGATGAATTCGATTTTTATACAATCGGATATGTCAGTCGTCAGTATTTCTGGCGTAATGGTTATTTAACTGCACAGCAAGGTGAAAAATGGTGTGTTTTCGATACCTCCGGAAACCAAATTATTAATGTGAAATGTGATTGGATTGATACTTATAACGCCGACGGCTTAACCGCCGTTAAGGTCGGTGAAAAATACGGGTACATCGATAAGGCCGGAAATGAAATCATCTCTCCTTGTTTTGATGACATCTATTCTTTTTCAAACGGCCTTGCGGCTGTTCAGGAAAACGGAAAATGGGGATTTTATAACCTTGATGGAAAAGAAGTGATCAAACCCCGTTTTGACGATGTATACTCCTTTTTCGGCGACTATGCAGCGGTCAAGGAAAACAGAAGTTGGGGATTTATAAATACTGCGGGTGAATATGTGATTCAACCACAATACAGCGTAATGAAACTTGTGGAAAATGTTTTTATCGTTAAAAACTGGCTCTGTTACGGAATCGTCAGGCTTGATGGAACGGTCATTGTCCAACCCATATACAGTGATATCACCCCTCTCTCTTATGAATACGACGAATTATTATACGAATATCCTGATCCATGTTTCCCAGACGGATTATTCAAAGCGGAAAAAGACGATCGTTATAGCTACATGGATATCTCCGGTAACTTAATCTCTGAAACCTTTTTTACTGATGTAAGTGATGACGGTTTTTCTGCCATCGGTCTTGCGGCCATCGAAGTCGGCGGGAAGTGGGGTTATATCGACACTACAGGTCATATGATCATACAACCGCAATTTGATGAAGCAAATTTATTTTCCGATTGCGGTCTCGCTGCCGTAAGATCCGGAGGAAAATGGGGATTCATCAATACCGAAGGCAATTTTGTGATTGAACCGATATATAATTCTGATTTTTCCTTCACACCCAGTGGTTTGGCTCGTGTATATGTGAATGGCTTATACGGATATATAGATATGACCGGGAATTATATCGCTGAACCGATTTATCAATATATCAATACATACGATGGAGCGCTAATTCGTTTTTCTCAAGGTAGCCGCTGGTTTCTGATTTCAACCACAGGGGAAATTTTAAAGGAAGATTCCACACTAAAATATGAAAAAACAACATCGTCCGAAACCACTTCAACCTTTCTAAGTGACTTATCGGTTTTTTCAGAAATAAACAGCGAAGGATATTATCGTTATGGTTATAAGGATTCGAGCGGGAAAATAGTCATCGCTTCACAATTTACAGATGCGGAAGAATTCGCTTCCAACGGCCTTGCGGCAGTGCGAATAAATGAAAATTGGGGTTATATTAATAAAACCGGAAAATTAGTAATCGAAGCAAAATTCGAACAAGCAAAAACTTTCAGCGAAAACGGACAAGCATATGTCAGAATTGACGAGAAATGGGCGATTATTGATGAAACAGGGGGCTACATTCTCGAACCTAAACTCGAATATATCACGGACTTCGCCGATAATGGGCTCGCTTTAGTGAAATTTAACGGGTTATACGGTTATGTCAATCGCAATTGGGAATTTGTAATAGACCCGCAATTTTACGATGCGGAATCATTTTCATCCGATGGATTGGCAGCGGTTAAGTTGACTGCCAACGGTGCTTGGGGTTATATAAACGCAGCAGAAGAATTTGTCATTGCTCCGCAATACCATACCGCTTACAAATTCTCAGACGGCACAGCGGTTGTC
Organism: Oscillospiraceae bacterium; assembly: GCA_035380125.1. Taxonomy (NCBI): domain Bacteria; kingdom Bacillati; phylum Bacillota; class Clostridia; order Eubacteriales; family Oscillospiraceae; species Oscillospiraceae bacterium. Next base: position 315 of record DAOSWV010000023.1, on the reverse strand, counting down.
GAAGGCTTTCAATTATACGGCTTTATGGGCACATCCGGCAAAATCATAATTCCGGAACAGTTTACGAAATCTTCGACTGCATTTTCAGGCGATGGTTATCTTGTCGTGGCTTTAATCGAAAACGGTGAATTAAGATTTGGCTTACTCAATTCTAGTTTTGAATATGTTATTCCTTTATCTCTCGATGATATAAATTTTGCTTATGAAGAAGCCCGTATCTTCATGATGTAAATCGTCTTTACTTCCGTGAATCTTCATAAAATGTAGGTTTGTCAATGATGTGTTACAAAAAGGATAAAGAAAAAAGGATTACGG